>NZ_JBFVFE010000017.1:0-72349 GCF_052728615.1 Mariniflexile sp.
AAAGTGAAAAGTCTTTAAAGCACTGGTTTTACTGACTTTTCAACTTTCTTTTCAACATTCGCTTGCGGATTTAAGGTCTAATTATTGATTTTAGTAGTTCATTAAAAATCACTAATATGATATTGAAGTTTCCGTTTAAAATTTTATTGATAGTACTTACTGTATTTTCTTGCACCTCTAAAAATACTACAAAAAAAGCACCGCCAAATATTGTATTCATTTTAGCTGATGATTTAGGATGGGCAGATTTACCTATGTATGGTAATACGTTTAACGAAGCTCCCAACCTAGAAAAGCTAGCCCAAGATGGTATAAAATTTACCAATGCCTATGCTGCAAACCCCGTTTGTTCGCCAACCAGAGCTAGTATCCAAACGGGATTATACCCTGCTAGAATGGGAATTAATGATTGGATTCCCGGACACTGGAGACCTTACGAAAATGTTCTTGCCTCCATAAATACGGTTCAACATTTACCTTACAATACCGAAACTCTAGGTGAACTCCTAAAAAAAGCAGGTTATACCACAGCTTTCTTTGGAAAATGGCATTTGGGAAATGACGAAAAATCCATACCGAAAAATCGAGGTTACGACGAAAGTGTAATATTTGATAGTGCACCATTTTTTGGATATCAATCTACAATGCAACCAAAACAAAATTTTCCAGAAGATATGGTACTTTCTGAAGCATTAACGAATCTGAGCACCGATTTCATAACAAAAAATCAAGACAAACCATTTTTTCTATTCATATCACATTTTGATGTGCATGTTCAACTGGACGCCCAAAAAGAGCTAGTGGAAAAATATTTAGACAAGCCTAAGGCAAAAGATTATCCGTCCAATGCGGTATATGCAGCTATGATAGAAAACATTGATAACAGTGTTGGTCGTGTAATGGCCAAGTTAAAAGCTTTAAATCTGGAAGAGAACACAGTCATTGTTTTCTTTTCTGATAATGGAGGATTGGTACATAGATATGACAAAATACCTTTGTTAGACCCACATAGTTTGCCATTTTATGAGAATGATACGCTACAATATATTGCCACTTCAAATAAACCTTTAAGAGGTGAAAAAGGAACCGTTTTTGAAGGCGGCATCAGGGAACCTTTAATAATAAAATGGCCTGGGACCGCAAAAAAAGGCGCCCAAAATAATGCCTTGGTAAGCAGTATAGATTTTTTTCCAACCCTATTAGATATAGCCAACGGCACTTTAGAGAAAAATCAAGTTATGGATGGAAAAAACATAGTTTCCGAAATAAAAGGAGCGAATAGCGATATTAGTCGAACCCTTTTTTGGCATTACCCAGTTTATCACCATGATGTACCTGCCAGTGCCGTGAGAAAAGGCGATTGGAAGCTGATTCAATATTTAGATGATAACCACGTTGAATTGTTCAACTTAAAAAAAGATGTGGGAGAAACCACAGACCTTTCAAAAAAAGAGCCAGAAAGGACAGAAGTTTTATTAAACTTATTAAAGAATTGGCGTAAGGACATACATGCTGAAATGCCAAAACCCAACCCCAATTTTGATGAAGCCAAACGGAAAGAATGGGGCAAACATCCGGATGCTTAAATTTATAAGAAGAACTCGTCGAAGTATTTTAACTTATTGATTTTAGTACACAATGCGAATCAAGTGTTGAAAGTATTAAAACCCATAAGGATTTAGAATACACTATTAGGGGCGTTAGCCCTAAAATCGTCGTAGATACAAACGTTAATGAAATAAAAAGGGGCGTAGCCCTGTTATCTTCACAAAATAACACGATAACGAACAAAAAAGATATAACCTGAAATCTAATAAACATGGGAAACACGTACACAATTATTTAATCATAGATGTCAGGGCTAACGCCCCTAATTCATCTTCATGTCACATTTTGCTACAAAGACAACAGGGCTAACGCCCCTAAGTCAAACGCGCACTCCAATTTTCAGTCGGCTGAATAGTTGCAATATTTTAACCCTTGATTCGCATACACAATAAAAATATCCCATAGTGAACTCGTTTAAATTTTTCCCAATTTGTAATACTAAACCGGTTTAAACTTTTGAAAATCGAATTTGAATCTTTATCTGTATAGAATTTCATAAATTACTTAAATTTAAATATCAAATGTAACTTTCCCCTCTCGGGAGCTAGCGTGTAGCCACATGTTTTTAGGGAAATAATTGTTTTGCCCGTAGGGCATTAAGTATTTTAGAAACAGATGACTTCCCAATGTTATACTCCGTAGGAGTTATGCCCAAACACCCATTTCGGATGCCATTATGTACTGAACATTATGGAATACGGCATTGATTTTTATGTTTATCCCCTACGGGAAACTTGTGGTAGGTAGAAATTGTATGGCTAAAATACTGTAACCGCTATGCGGTATGCGCGTAAAAGCGCTGAAAAAAATCAATAAACTTGTAGTACACGGTAACCTATTGAAAGGGGTTAGTGGTGGGCTGAACTTTAAGGAAAATAATAGGCTTCGATTAAATTTAGGTTTTTGAAATATTAAAAACCCACCCCTAACCCCCTCCAAGGAGGGAACATCTCCACTTTATGTTTCAAATTTTTAAAAGCTTTCGTAAATAGTTTCTAATTAATCTTACCTCAGAACCTACCAAAAAGGGGAATTAAACCAGAAAAAGATTAAACAGACTTTTTGAACAGCCTCAGTTATTATCGAATAATACTATCCAGTTTTTTAAGAAGTTTTTGTTCTAATTCTTTATTCTTTGATATTAACAACTGCTCAGGGTTTTTATTTAAATTATAGAGTTGAAACGGATTTTTAACCTGTGTAGTGTCTGGAACTTCTATAAAGCCACCACTACCCTTTCCTTTCACAAAAACCATGTCTTTATCTCTTAAGGCAAACATGCCCACCACGGAATGGTAAACCATACTGGTACGCATACTATCTTTAGGATTTTCTTGCAACAGAGCTGGTAAAAAAGACTGACTGTCCTTTCGATTTGAACCTTTACCTTGATCCAAATAAACATCTATAAGATCCGCAAAAGTGGCATAAAAATCGGTAGTGGAAATGAGTTGATTGGACACCGTGCCTTTCTGTATTTTCCCCGGCCATTTAACAATAAATGGTACGCGGTTACCGCCTTCATAAATATCGCCTTTTCTTCCTCGCCATGCGCCATTGGCAAAATGTTGAAAAGTTTGCATCTCCTCACTTTTTAATGCAGATCCATTATCTGAAGTAAAAATGATAATGGTGTTTTCATCAATATGCAATCGTTTTACTAAAGCCTCTATCCTGCCTACCACACCATCCACCTCAGCGGCTAAATCGCCATAGTTTCCAGCTTGACTTTTACCTTTAAACCCATCTTTAGGAATCCAAGGCGTATGTGGTGCCGTTAATGGCAAATATAAAAAGAAAGGTTCCTTCTTTTTGGAAAAATCAGTAATGGTCTTTTCAGCATGTTCGGTTAAATTATCTAAAACTTTGTAGTGATCAAAATTGGGAGCTGCCAGTCCTTTTCGCCAATAATCATCTTTATAAACTTTAGAACCCCCTTCAGAATAATGGGTAGGCAATTCGGTTACTTTATTGTTTTCAATGTACACATAAGGTGCTATGTCTAAAGAAGCTGCAATGCCGTAATAATAATCAAAACCCAAATCGGTGGGTCCTGCCGTTAAAGGTTTATCGAATAAAACGGAATCCTTTTCTTTTTGCCAACCTAAACCCAAGTGCCACTTTCCTATGGCTGCTGTTTGATAACCATTCTTCTTTAAAAGTGACGCGATGGTTTTGGTTTGTTTAGTTATAATCAAAGAATCATAACTCCAAGTAACCCCTTTTTTCAAACTGCTCCTCCATGCATATTGCCCTGTTATAATTCCATAGCGCGTTGGCGTACAAACGGAGGAATTGGTATGGGCATCTGTAAACAACATCCCTTCCTTAGCTAATTGGTCAATATGGGGCGTCGGGATTTTAGAGTTTTCATTATAACATTTCGGGTCGCCGTAACCCATATCATCTGCTAGAATCAAGATGATATTGGGGTATTTTACTTGGGGTTCGTCCACCTTTTTTTTATTTGAAGACCCACATGAAATAAGGAATCCAATGGCGCAAACCCCAACACGAAACTTTAATTTTGACATATCACTTTTTATTCTTTTTAAAATACGTTTTTAACAATTCCCAACGGGGTGCATTCACGATTTGTGTGCTATCATTTCTGTTGGTAATATTCATTTCCGGATCCCATACATGGTTTTCGCGAAATGCGTGGTATGCCCAGGACCAGTTGTGCTTTTCGGCAATTTCTATAACATCGGTTAAATAACGAATGCCATCTTGCCCAGTCCATCTAGGACAACTAAATTCCCCCACTAAAATGGGGATATTAGGGTGCTTTTGAGAAAACGCTATCAGTTCTTTTTGTTCCTTTTCAAGATAAGCTCTATCCCAAGTAATACCATCTATTGTTGTTGGATACGGTACATATTCGCCTTCTTCCCAAATGTTTTGATGTGTAAAAGGCATGGGCATGTAGGTATGCGTCTCGATGCAAATATTATCATCCAAAGGAATATCCATAATCTCTATACCTTTATGATAACCTTGCATAACCTTTGTTTTTTCATTGTAAATACGAGGTAATGCATAAACAATTGTATGTATGGTATCTACTTCCCTGATAGCTTTCGTTAATTTTTTATACAACAAATTAAGATCTTTGGGTGTGTTTAGGGGCATATCCACATCTACTTGTGGTTCGTTAAGCAAATCATATCCAGCAACCACACTCCCATGCGAAGCACATTGTTTTGCCAGTTTCTTCCAAAATTCAATTAAAATATCGTGATATTTAAAATCGTTGAAAAAAGGGTCGTTCCCGAGCATGGTCCATTTATGCATCGTACCAGGATATCTGTGTGGATCAATTATAACATCAACCCCATACTTTTCTCCCCAATCTAATACAGAATCTAATTTTTGGAATGCGGTTTCATTATAATTATAAGGTGCTTCCAATTGCATAAAAGTGCAAACCGGCGTACTTAAACGCATCAAATTGGCTCCGGAATTTCCCAAATCCTCAACATCCTTTTCGGTAATATGACATCCTACATTAACACCTCTATAGGTTTTCCTTGTATGTTTACTTTTTACAGCAGAAGCTATTTTTTCTTTTAAAGTTTTATTTTTATCAAATCTGCATGACATAAAAAAAGCACTTATAAAGATTATGAGAATCAACTTGGTACAACCTTTCATTTTTTATACTTTGTTTAAATTAATTTTATCATCTTATTCCAAAGGTGTTTCTTTTTGATGGTTTAACCATATTATTTTATAAATTCAAAGGCAATAACTATTGGTCTATTTAAAAAACAGGTTTATTAAAATGGGATTTTCAAGTATAAATACCACATGTATAACCCAAAAAAAAAGATGTCAAACACCACATAAACAACCTCTTAGTAAATATGAAATTTATGATGTGCAATAAAAACCCGATGCTAATTTGTCCTTAAATCAATACGATTTCTTTGTTGTTATATTATCTCTTGTTTTCTAAAATAATAGCCTTGAAAAACTCTTCTGCCATAATTTTATTTAAAATTAAAAATATATAATCTGTTACTACATGTTATCAAGAACAAAGATTAAGTACACCTTCGTTTTAACCCTATTTATTATTGCATGCCTTTATAGTTGTAAATCTGAAACTGAAAAATTAATTGATAATAAAGATCAACGAACTTTAACATCTTACGTAAACCCATTTATTGGTACAGAAGGAAATGGGTCGCACCACACAGAAGGAAATGTGCACCCAGGTGCTGTTCGCCCATGGGGCATGGTAGCGTTTAGTCCGCAATCGTTCGATTTCACAAAAATGGAATTGGCAACAGGCTATAGAAATGATCAAGATAAAATATTTGGTTTTAGTTCTGTAAATTTTTCTGGGGTAGGTTGTCCCGGTGCTGGGAGTGTTCCCTTTAAATTCTTTGCAAAACCTTTTCAAGGCAACTATCTAGGGTCAAAATATTCCGAACAAGTGGCAAGTCCAGGGTTCTACAGTGTAAAACTCGACGATGAAAACATAAGGGTAAGTGCTACAACCACAACAAGATCTGTTTTATTGAAAGTGGAGCTTCCAGCAGGAAAAAGCCACGTGTATTTAGATTTAATGGCACAACAAGGCCATGTTAAGGGCGGGGTTGTTGAAGGTTATACCAATAATTCAGTAAAGGGCTATCAATTAGAGGGGTATTTTTGTGGAACTGAAAACAGAAACAATGTTTATTTTAATGCTGAATTGGATAAAAAAGCAGATTCAACATACCTAACCTACACAAATAAGACCAATCCTAAATTCAATCAAAATTTAGAACAAGAACCCAGTGGCATCATATATGTTTACCAAAATGAAAAACCAACAACCATTTACATAAAAGTTGGAGTGTCGTATGTTTCCACCGATAACGCCTTACTGAATTTAAATGAAGAGCAACAAGGTTTTCAATTTGAAAAAGTCAAAAAAGAATCGGAAGATGAGTGGGAGCAAGAATTAAGCAAAATTACTGTTGAGACAAATTCCTTAGATGACAAAACTGTTTTTTATACCTCATTATACCATGCCCTTCTTATGCCCATTACCTATAGCGATTCCAATGGCGAGTACTTAAAGATGGGAAGTGAAGAGATAGGTAAAACCAACCATACACGTTACACGGCATTTTCACTTTGGGACACTTATAGAACCACGCATCCATTGTTCACTTTGGCTTACCCAGAAAGACAACTGGAAATGATCCAAACCATGTTAGACATCTATGATGAATCGGGATGGTTGCCAAAATGGTCTATTTTTAATTCTGAAACGTATTTAATGACGGGCGATCCAGCACCCATTGTTATAGGGGACGCTTATATTAAAGGCATTAACCAATTTGATATCAACAAAGCTTATGAGGCCTTCGAAAAACACGCCAACCACGTTGAAGGTAATTTGATGCGAAGAGGCTTAAAAGAATATAACAGCTTAGGATATATTGCTATGGATGGCGAATTTAGCGATGTGAAGAATTTTCAATGGGACAACGGCATTGTATGGGGTGCGGTTTCTAGCGTTATGGAATTCAATCTTTCAGATTTCAACATCGCCCAGGTTGCCAAATCATTAGGAAAAGACGCCGATTATAAAAAGTATCTGAAACATTCCATGTCTTTTATGAACAATTATAATGATGACATGGCACTGTTTCAGCCAAAGAATAAGGACGGGAGCTGGTACGAACCTTTTGATCCTACACAAGAACTTTGGAGTGAAATGAATTTTGGCTTACGGGGAGGCCCCGGTTTTTGTGAAGGCAGCTCGTGGCAATATCTGTTTTCCGTACCGCATGGTATAGAAACCTTAAAGAAAAAAATGGGAGATGAACGATTTTTGTCACAGTTAAATACCTTGTTCGACAAAAATTATTTTGATATGACCAATGAACCCGGTTTAGGCTTTCCTTACTTTTACAACTACACCGAACAAAAAAATTATAAGACCGCAGAAACCGTGCACCGTTTGTTAAAGGAACATTTTACAACCAAGCCCAACGGCTATCCCGGAAACGATGATGCAGGTGCCATGTCTGCTTGGGTGGTGTTTTCCATGATGGGCATTTATCCAGACACTCCAGGGTCTCCAGAGTATTTAGTAACTGCTCCTGTGGTTGAAAAGGCGACCATCCAATTGAATCCTAAATTTTATAAGGGTAAACAATTGGTTATTGAAAGAGACGGCCCTATAGATGGTGTCATTAAAAATATGTCTTTTAACGGAAACCCTATTGATTACAAAATAAACCATATTGATATGACTACCAACGGTGGCACTTTGGTTATTAAAACTGAAAAGACAAAATAAACAACCTCTGGGAAAAGTACGAGAAATCTAAAGTCCAAAAAACAAAAACACTCGACAAATATTTAACGTAAATCTACTTCTTTAATAAGTACTTGACACGCTTAAATCATTAATAATAAGCCTCCTATATAATTCCTCTCCTTTTTTTCAAGGGGAGAGCCTGTGCCGAATTTATTTCGGTATGCCGATAGGCGGAGGGGTTAATAGCAGTAAATCATTTTAATACAATTACTTAAGTACATGACAAAAATTTATTAACATCAAATTATTAAAAGAAGCTCCTGAAATAATTCCTCCCCTTTTTTCAAGGGGAGGTGCCGATAGGCGGAGGGGTCAACTTTAATAGTTATTTTAATGAAATATCTTTTTTTGTCATGTACTAAATACAATTACATATTTTTGTCAAGTATAAATGATCATATTTTAAATAGATGCAACGTAGAAAATTTATAAAAAATACAGCACTTGTAGGTGGTGGATTATGTTTTTTGAATCCGTTATCCATTTCCGCTGATTCATTTTCTGAATTTCCAGTAGTTAGAACCCTAAAAAAAGACCGAAACTTTAATAGTCCAGCCATAGAAAATGCTATTTCTGAATTTCAGAAGAAAGTATCAGATAAAGAATTGGGGTGGTTGTTCAACAATTGTTTTCCAAATACTTTGGATACCACGGTTACCTTTGAAGAATCAAACGGAAAACCAGAAACCTATGTGATTACTGGCGATATTGATGCCATGTGGCTACGGGATAGTTCTGCACAGGTATGGCCTTATTTGGAGTTTGTAAACAAAGATGAACATCTAAAAAAACTAATTGAAGGCGTTATTAGGAAGCAAACTACATTCATCTTAAAAGATCCCTATGCCAATGCGTTTTACAACGACCCTTTAAAAAAAGGCTATTGGCAAAAAGACAACACTGATATGCAGGCCGGGGTCCACGAAAGAAAGTGGGAAATCGACTCGCTTTGTTATCCCATTCGATTAGCATATCATTATTGGAAAACTACAGGACATGTGGCGCCTTTTAATGAACATTGGAAACAAAGTATACTCGAAACATTGCGGGTATTTATAGACCAACAACGAAAAGAAAGCCGGGGAAATTACTCTTTTCAACGCGAAACAGAACGTGCTACTGATACCTTGCCCATGGGAGGTTATGGGTATCCTGTAAATCCTGTCGGACTTATTTGTTCAGCATTTAGGCCCAGTGATGATGCGACTGTTTTTCCTTTTTTAATTCCATCCAATTTCTTTGCGGTAGTCAGTTTAAAACAAGCTGCGGAAATGATAGAAGCTATTTTTAAAGATTCAGAAACCGCTAACTCATTAAGATTATTAGCAGACGAGGTTTATAAAGCATTGCAAAAACATGCGATAGTAGAGCATCCAAAATACGGAAAAATTTATGCTTTTGAAATAGATGGCTACGGGAGTCACATACTTATGGATGATGCCAATGTGCCCAGTTTATTATCCTTACCGTACTTAGAGGCTGTAGATAGAGAAGATCCAATATATGAAAATACCAGAAGGTTTATTTTATCTTTAGATAACCCATTCTTCTTTAAAGGCACAGCTGCCGAAGGTATTGGAGGTCCACATGTAGGCATGGATATGATTTGGCCCATGGCAATAACCATGAGAGGGTTAACAAGCACAGATAAAAATGAAATCAAAACATGTATCCAACTGTTAAAAACAACCCATGCGAATACGGGGTTTATGCATGAAACCTTTCATAAAGATGACCCCACAAATTTCACAAGAAAATGGTTTGCTTGGGCAAATACCCTGTTTGGAGAGTTTTTATGGAAAACTTACCAAAGTAACCCAGAACTTTTACAATAGTGGTTATGCGGAAATATTTCTTGTCCAACTTTTTGTGGCAAGTCCGGTTGCAAGGTTTTTTGTTTTTATTTTGAATCTTACGAGATTTTCAATACATAATATCTAATCTCTCCTAATTAACAAAACCACAGTTGTTTAGCACTATATTTTTATGTATCCATGGTTATTACCTCTATCTTTATTATTATTATTATTATTAACCATAACTTTTTTAAATATGAATAACAAAACTACCTATCAAAATTTTATCAAAAAAACTACATTAAAGTCTCTATTCGCTTTATGTATATTTTTTACGGCGCACAATTTTCAGGCTCAAACCATTATAGAGAATTTTGAAAACCCTGCTAATTATTCCTTTGGTGCTTGGGGAGGAGCCATATCCGAAGCAGTTGCCAACCCAAATACATCTGGTATTAATACCTCTGCTAATGTGGCTAAATTTACTAATGGAGGAGGTGTTTGGACTAATGGAAATACGGTTAATTTAACTACTGTACAGAATTATAGTGATTTGATTTCACTTCAATTCTCATTAAAAGCTCCAAATGGTAACTGGAGCATGGTGCAATTACAAAAAGCAGGTGTTAATGTTGCCGAGGTAGGATTTATTCCTTCAGGGACATCAGATTGGCAATTAATTGATGTAACTTTAGAATATAAAGGTGCTGCTGGGACTGAAGCTTCAGCCACATATGATTCCATTGTGTTTTTCTTAAATCCTAATGCTGATTCCTCAGGAGATGTATGGTATATTGATAATATAGCCAATTCGGCTACCCTTTCTTCAAAGGATTTTAATCAGGATAGCTTAGAAGTTTATCCTAATCCTGTTAGTAATGTTCTTAAATTAAAAGGAAATCAAATAGCTTTAGATGGTGTTAAAATATCTATTCTTAGTATTACTGGCCAATTAATAAAAACATCTAACAGTGCTTCTATTAATGTATCCGATATTAAAACGGGTTTATACCTTGTTTCTATTCAAAATAAATTAGGGCAAATCACTACAAAAAAGTTTATAAAAGAATAATTTAGTTGCTTTTTGTTAGCACTAACAGCGTTTCTATGCTGTTAGTGCCTTTTTTTTGCAAAAAAACCTGCGCAGTATTTTATTGGTTTTCTAATTTTTTAATGAGACTAAAGTGAATCAAACAATAAGCTCTGTAATCTAGAATTTAGTTACACTATATTTTGAATAATACCGCGGATTGGTGGCAATGAAAACTTATGGATGAATGGTTTGTATGACTCATTAACCGTAATCTTTATCTTCCCATTAATCATATATATAGGGGCAAACGGTAAAAATAAAAGCAAACTAACGAATAAAATTTGTGCTTTTCTTGGCGATATATCGTATCCACTTTATATCATTCACTTTCCATTTATCTATCTTTATTGTGCATGGGTTTTTGATAATAACATTACAATAAGCCAAGGAATATGGGTAGGAACAGGACTTTTGATAGGTACATTGCTAATTTCATACCTATCATTAAGATTATAAGATATACCAATCAGAAAATGGCTGGCGAATCATTTTATGAGATTAACGAAATAAAAACTGAACACAACAATGTGTTATAAGTAATGTGGAGTAAGTGCTAAATATGAATGAAGTAACCAATTAATAAACGACGGACCAAATTATGAGAAAACATATATTCTTTAGCCTTTGCTTGCTGATAACTATTAACAACTGTTTTAGCCAAAACCAAATCATTCCACTTTGGACTGAAAATATTCCTAATCAAAAAGTATCTAATGAAGTTGAAAAACAATACTATGAAGGTGACATATTTTGGATAGGCAATGTACAAGAACCAGCTATGCAGGTCTATCTTCCAACAAAAAGAAGCGCCACAGGCAAAGCCGTAATCATTTGTCCGGGTGGTGCATACCATCATTTAGCCTATGATTGGGAAGGGACAGACATTGCCAAATGGCTCAATTCAAAAGGCATTACTGCGTTTGTTTTAAAATACAGATTACCAGAATCAAAATCTTTAATAGTTAATCATCAAGCACCATTACAAGATGCTCAAAGAGCCATCAGATTGGTTAGATACAACGCTGAAAAATGGCATATTTCCAAAGATAAAATCGGAATTATTGGTTTCTCTGCTGCTGGTCATTTAGCGTCCACATTAGGCACACATTACGACGAAAACACAATAAAAAATAAGGATTCAATTGATTCTTTGAGCGCACGACCTGATTTTATGATATTAATGTACCCCGTAATTACCATGAAGGCTCCCTATACCCATGTAGGTTCAAAGACTAATTTATTGGGAGCTAACCCAAAACAAGATTTAATTGATTTTTATTCCAATGAATTACATGTGAATAAAAACACACCGCCTACCTTTATTTGCCATAGTACCGATGATGATGCGGTGCCTGTAATGAACAGCATTCAATTTTATCAAGCTTTAGTAAAAGAAGGTGTTTCTGTGGAAATGCACATCTTTCCCACTGGTGGCCATGGATTTGGTTTGGCTGTTGGAAAAGGATATTTGCAAAATTGGACTACCCTACTTTCAGATTGGTTGGAGAATCTTAAATAATCTTCTCTTTAGTAGATGACAAACATTTAGAATAAAAACATAAACCTCACAGATTTTGAAAACATACATATTCGGAAGTTGAAAATTTTTGATAAACCGTTACCCTCCTTGGTGGGGCTAGGGGCAACGTCATTTAGTTAAGAGACAAACAAAAGAAAACCATTGAGTTATGAGCTAAAGTCCAGTTACTTTGTATACTACTTTGCTTTAATAATTCCGAATTTAAAATTTAATAGGGTTACAAGTTGGTTTTTATATTGGTCGAAATTCTCGAAGAATTCTTCAATGGCAGTCTTGAATGTTTTCAAAATCTGTGAGGTATTTGTTTTTCATTACTTTCTTTTTGAAAAATTTCCATAGCCGTTCTATCAAATTCAGGCTATATGCTGGTAAATACACTAGATCTATTCCAAGTCCTTCCGCTTTGCCCTGTGCCGTTCTTCCCTTTTGATATCGGGCATTGTCCAGTATTAAGCAAATGGTCTCTGCTTGGTTATATTGTTTTTTGACGGCTTCTAATAATCGTACGATGGAGCCTGCATTGCAATTTTCTTCCTCAAGCAATACGGTCGGTTGCATCGTTACCGGATTAATTGCCCCTATTATATTCAGCCTTCTTCTGCCTGTATTGGACGAAATCTCTTTTGTCCCTGCTTTTCCTATCTCTTGCCAAGCATAATCATTTTCTACATTGTGTATCTGGTGCATTGGGTCAGAAAACAACAAAACTTCTCTATCATTCCTTACCGCACATTCATAAAGGTATTCCATTAAGGCTATAAAGTTTTTTTGAACCTGGACATCTTGTGCTTTTCCTGGTGCTAACCTTGTTTTTTTATAAGAGCAACGGAGTTTTTTTTTAGATAGCGGCTAAGCCAACTATGTTCTATTTCTATGTTTAAATCGGTTTTTATATAATCTTGTAATTGCGAAACGGTATTTACGGAGTTCGATTTAATATACGATTTTATAGTCTCTTTATGCTCGTCCAATGCCGATGGACGGCGACCGCCGTACTTTAAATCTCCCAAAGCTACTAATCCAACGCAACGGTATATTTTGACCCAATCGGTTACTGTGTCTATGTACACATCCAACAATTCCGCTACTTCTTGTCGCTTCATACCCTTGTCCAGCATATGTAGGCATTGATACCTGCGCAGGATCTTGCTGTCCTTGACCTCGCGCTTTATCCGTTTCAAATCAACTAATTCTTCCTCGGTCAAATTTACTTGGTAGCTCATAATCTTTAATTTTATGAGGCAAATATACAAAATCGTAATTATTAAAGCAAATTAGTATAAATGGTTTATATAGACTTAGGTTACCTGGTTCAATCAAAAATCCAGATATTCAACCTCAAACTTATTCTCTAAAAGAGCCGCCATAACTTCAGGATTTCCATTTGTGAAAAATTGATTTTTTGGAGTGGTTTTTTGAGGATTCAGCAAACCGTTAAGTTGCAAAACAGATCTGGTTTGCCTCGCCACGGCTTCGCCCGAATCTATAATCTTAACATGCTTAGGAAGTAATTCCACCAATAAAGGTATTAAATAAGGATAGTGGGTACAACCTAAAACCAAATAATCAATATTGGCATCAATCATGGGCTGTAAATATAATTTCAATAAAGCTTTCATATCTTCAGAATACAATTGCCCACTTTCTATAAGCTCTACCATACCTTCGCCAATACGTTCAATAACTTTAATATTGCTTGCAAACAAATCCGTTGTTTTATGGAAAAGTTCACTGGAAAGTGTGCCTTGTGTAGCAAGAATACCCACCGCTTTGGTTTGAGTGTTAAGAGCCGCTGGTTTAATGGCGGGCTCAATACCAATAAAGGGAATGTTATAAGCTTCCCGTAAAATGCTTATGGCATTGGTTGTAGCCGTATTGCAAGCCACCACTATAAGTTTACAGCCTTCGTTAATTAAGTATTCGGTATTTTTAATACTCAGATTTATTATGGCCTCTTTGCCTTTTGTGCCATAGGGTGCATTGGCACTATCGGCTAAATAAATAGTATTTTCATGAGGTAAAAGCATGTTAATTTCTTTCCAAATGGAGGTGCCTCCAACTCCGGAATCGAAAATACCAATAGGTTGTTTGTTCATAATTTAACAAAAATAAAAAAGCTGCCTTTTAAAAGACAGCTTTAAGTAGTTTTATTTTTGATGATATTATATACCCAATGCTTTTTTAACATCGTCCAAGAGGTTTTTGCCATCGGCTAAAATGGTAACTCCTTGGGAAGAATCCAACACATATTCAAAACCTTGTGCTCTACCCACTTTTAAAATAGCGGCTTTTGCTTTTTCGGTAATGGGTTGTAATAAATCCATTTCTTTTTTCTGTAAATCTTTTTGGGCATCTGCTTGAAATTGTTGGATACGTTGTTGTTTTTCCTGAATTTCCTGGCCTCTTTTTGCGTTTTCTTCCTCAGATTTTGTAGCGGCTTCCGCTTCGTACTGCTTTAACAATGTTTGAAACTCGGTAACAGAACTTTGAATATCCGTTTGATATGTTTTGCTCAATGTTTCCAATTGCTTTTGGGCTTCTTTCATCTCGGGCATTGCCGTAATTAACTCTTGCGTGTTTATATGCGCTATTTTGCTTTGGGCACTCGTAAAGCTTACGGTTCCAATACATAATGCAGTTGCTAATAAAAGGGTTTTTAATTGTTTCATTTTTAAAATAGTATTAATGTGTTATAAATTTTATTTGTTTGTACTGTCTTTTGCCTTTTGGCGTTCTTCTAATATTTTATTTTTTTTGTCCTCAAGTTCTTTTTTGCGAGCTTCCCGCTCTGCTAATTTTTTTTGTCTGTTTTCTTCAATAAGTTGCGCTTGTGTTTTTGTTTCCTCTACTTTTGGTTTTGCCTCTGGTGTGGTTTCAATAGGTTTAGCCGCTTCTTCTGCTTTTGCATCAGGCTCATCTGAAGAATTTCGAGCATCCAGTTTTTCTTGTTTTGCCTTTTCGCGTTCTTCCAATATTTGCTGGCGTCTATTCTCTGCTTCTTTAACTCTGGCTGCACGGGCATCCAGTTTTTCTTGCCTCGCTTTTTCTATAGCACTTTCGCGTTCCGTCTTCTTTTCTTCCAGTGCTTTTTCCCGCGCCTCCAGTTCATAATTAATTTCAGGAACCAGTTCTTCATCTTTGGCAGCTTTTCGTTCTGCTTTACTTTCTGCCTGTGTTCTTTTGGCGCTTCTTGTAATGCTTCGTACCACTTGGTCGCTCAAATCAAATTGTTTTGCCGAATACAGCATCACGGTTTCCGATTTATCTAAAATAATATCATACTGTTTGGTGGCTGCCATATCTTGCACTGCTGCAAAAATTTGATCTTGTATGGGCTGCATCAATTGTTTTTTCTGGATGAACAAATCGCCATTGGGCCCAAACCGTTTTTGCTGATAGTCTAAAATTTCTTTTTCCTCAAAAGCAATATCCTCTTCACGCTCATCAATAAGTTCTTTTGTTAAAAGGGCTTTTTCGTTGCTTAAATCCTTTCGCTTTTGTTCAACAGTACTTAATTTCGCTTGGATTTCGTTTTTCCATTTATCTGCTTTTGAATTTAATTGTAACGTGGCTTCTTGGTATTCGGGTACATTTTCTAAAATAAATTCCGTGTCTATATAACCAATTCGTACACCTCGTTGCGCATATAGTGAAAAGTTTAGCATAAAAACTAATGTCAGTATAAAAAGAACGTTATGTTTCATGTGTCTATATGTATTGTTTTTTAACGGTCATCCCGATAGCTATCGGGACTTCCATATAATCATTCCCTTGGCTATCGAAATTTAGTTATGGAAGTTTCATGTGTCTGTTTTTAATATTTAATTACTTTTAAATTCTAAAACCGACAGATGATTTTTTGTATTTCTGCCACATCTTTGAATTAATTCTTCAAAATTAACGAAATTTAATCTTAAAAATTTTAATTCCCAATTAAATCATCAAAGTGTTATTAGAAAATATCGTGCCAAAATAATTTTTACAATTAAAATTGTTGTCCAATAATAAAATGGGTTTCCCATCCATTTTTCTTGGTTTCACCTGGTAATGAATCAAAACCATAGCCGAAATCGATGCCCAATAAACCAAATGCAGGCATAAAAATACGGATGCCTAAACCAGCAGAACGTTTAATATCGAACGGATTGTAATCTCGAAAACTATTATAAGAAGCACCTCCTTCCAAAAATGTTAAACCATAAATTTTAGCTGATGCTTTTAAGGTGATGGGGTAACGCAGTTCCAATGAAAATTTATTGTAAATAGCGCCTCCATCTTGATCTGACAACGACTGGTTTGGGTAACCGCGCAATGCAATTGTTTCCCTGCCATCTAAACTATAAGTGCCTAAACCGTCGCCCCCCAAAAAGAAACGCTCAAAAGGGATAACGCCTCTATCGTTATTGTAGGCACCCAAGAAACCAAATTCCATACTCGGTCTTAATACCAAATCTTTAGTTATTTCGGTGTACCAATCGCCTTTAAAGTTTATTTTATAGAATTCCAGCCATTTGTAGCGTTCTTGGTCGATGCGTGCCAATTCCGCACTGTTTCGATCCGTATTTGCTTTTGCTCTGTCTTCTTTTAACTGCGCATAGTCTACACCATCAAATAACGAGTATGGAATGGATAATTTTGCCGTCACACCAAATTTTGAACCCCCCGTTGGATAAATAGGATCAACACTGGTGTTGTCTCTACTTAAGCCAATGGTGTACGATAAGTTGTTGGCATAGCCATTACCGAAAGTGAATAGTCCTGTGTTATAATTATTCAAATCATAGCGTTGAAAACTTATGGCTTGTGATAGCACGAAGAAATCATCTGGCACCTGTAAACGTTTCGCTAAACCAAAGGTAATACCGGTAATATTAAAACTTTTTGATTTGTCGGCATTTCTTGTTCTATAATCATATAAAAACTGTTTGGTTTGCGATATGGATGTAGAAAACTGTACGGGGCGTTTCCCGCCCAACCAAGGCTCGGAAAACGAGAAACTATAGGTTTGGTAAAATCTGCTCGCTTGCAAACGCAATGCCAATTTTTGACCGTCGCCCATTGGGATGGGTTTGTACGCATCCTTATTTAAAATATTTTTTATGGAGAAATTGTTGAACGATAAGCCTAAAGTTCCTATAAAGCCACCGCCACCATAGCCTCCTTGTAATTCTATTTGACTGGACCCCGTTTCTTTTACCGAGTATTCCATATCAATGGTGCCCTCGTTTGGGTTTGGGTTGTTAAAGTTTGGCGATATTTCCTGGGCATCAAAAAAGCCTAATTGCCCAAGTTCCCTTACGGTACGCACCACATTGGCTTTACTGTACAGTTGCCCTGGGCGGGTTCTAATCTCACGGTATATAACATGGTCGTTGGTTTTATCGTTCCCAACTACCGATACACTATTAAAATAAGCAGGTTTTCCTTCTGATATCCTAATTTCCATATCAATAACATTATTGGCCGCACTTACCTCTACAGGATTGATGCTTGAAAATAAATAGCCGTAATTTTGATATAGGTTTGTAATATCGTCGGCATCTGGTTTGCTGTTATCCGCAATACGTTTTTGCAGCAATACGCCGTTATAGGTATCGCCTTTTCTTATGCGTAACATTCTGGTTAACTGTTCATTGGAGTAAACAGTGTTTCCAATAAATTTAATATCGCCAAACGTGTACTGGGAACCTTCATTAACGTCTATTTGCAAGGAAATGGTTTTGTCGTCATTGTAAATAATGCTATCCGATACAATACGCGCATCTCTATAGCCATTCTCTTTATATTTATCTACCACCTTGGATAGATCTGCTTGATATGCCGAGTCAATAAATTTAGAACGTTTTAGGATACGAAGGCGATTGATTTTTTTGGTGCCCTTCATACTTTTCCGAAGATATTTATCGCTCAGCACATCGTTTCCGGTAAATACAATATCTTTTATTTTAACTTTTTCGCCTTTGTCTATATTAAGTACCATATTAACCCGTGCCGTTTGCACAGAATCTTTGACCTCAATGGTATTGATATGCACTTTCGTGTTTAAATAGCCTTCTTTTTTGTATTTTTTTATGAGAAAGTTTTTTGTGGTTGTCATGAGGTTTTCGGTAACTTTTACCCCTTTGTTTAATTTATTGTCTTTAATGATGCCTTCTTTTTTTCCTTTTTTAACGCCGTTAACTTTCAATTCGTTAAGTTGGGGCAAATCGGACAATTTAATTTCTAGGTACGCCACATTGCCTTCTATGGCTGTGATATAGACTTCTATATCGCTGAACAATTTCGAGTTCCAAAGTTTTTTAATGGCATCACCAATTTCCTCACCGGGAATGGCAATTTCCTTACCTTTGCTCAATCCTGAATAGGCGATGATGGTTTGCTCGCTAAACGATGTGTTGCCAGACACCGTAATATCTCCTAGGATGTATTTTTTGCCGTTGCTGTAAGGTAGGTCTTGCGCTTTAATACCCATGCTGCCCATTAAAAGCAGTAGTAAAGTGAAGTGTTTTAAAAATGTTGTCAAAGATAAAATATTAGCTAAGTTGTTCACTTGTTTTCCCAAATCGTCGTTCTCTTTTTTGATATTCAATAATAGCTTCATACAAATGCTGTTTTGTAAAATCTGGCCACAATACGCTCGTAAAATACAATTCGGCATAAGCAATTTGCCATAGTAAAAAGTTGCTTATACGTTGTTCTCCACTGGTTCTAATAAGCAAATCTACGTCTGGTAAATTTTGCGTGTAAAGATGCTCATTTATAATTGATTCATCAATTTTTTCGAGCGAAATTATATTATTTTTAACTTTAATACTAATCTCTTTAACAGTATTTAGTAATTCTTCGCGAGAGCCATAACTCAAAGCTAGGGTTAAAGTCATTCTATTGTTCCCTTTTGTTTGCTCCATAACTTCGTGGAGTTCTTTAAAAACTTTTCTTGGCAAGGTGTTCAAATTGCCTATGGCAGAGAGTTTTATGTTATTGTCCTGAAGGGTTTTTATTTCTTTTTTTAATGAAGACACTAAAAGCCTCATTAAGGTTTGGACTTCTAGTTTTGGGCGGTTCCAGTTTTCGGTTGAAAAAGCGTAGAGTGTTAAATTTTCAATACCAAGTTCAGCGGAAGCTTCAACAACTTCTCTAACCGCTTTGGTGCCGTTTTCATGGCCAAAAGCGCGCAGCATCCCTTGTTTTTTCGCCCATCGCCCATTACCATCCATAATGATGGCGATGTGTTTTGGTAGTGATTTGGTCTGTACGCTTTCTTTTAAGTCCATTTTAATTTTTACAATAACAAGGTTTTTCCCCAAATGTATAGGTTAAGGTAATACCCGAAAACACATACCAGTCATTATTATTGATATTCCCAAATCGGTTTGGCAGATGCGCTATATTATCTGGAACACTTCCATCCAATTCATCTGAAAAAGTATAGCGCGCTCCCACTTCCACGGCTAAAATAAAATTCCCGAAATAATTGGTTTTAAATCCCAAGGCCATAGGGATGCCATAAGCCCAACTGGAATTGTTCTCATAGGTTTGCACGCCATTTGAAAAGTAATAATTTTTGTAGTGCGCAACGCTTATGCCGGTATATATATAAGGAGTCGCTATTTTATCGCCAGAGTGCAAATCGAAATCCATAAAGGTAAACTCCATACCCGCAGCCACTTCCAATAAGTTGGAATTAAAGTAATAGTCCCTTTGTATGCGTCTTGGATCGTCCGATTTGCTGTCGTCTGCTTCTAAATCGGAGTATATTAACGAGATTCTCCAAGAATGTCTTGGACTTCTATTCCATTTATATAAAATACCAAGAGCGGGATTTTTTGGCGCAATATAATCGGTAGCGCCAACATCGCCAATAAAATTACTGGCCCCTACAAATACACCTACCTCGTTAATTTGAGAGTGGGTTAATTGAACTGTTAAAACGCTTATTATCAATATGGTTAAATGCCTCATAGATATCCAAAAGTTTGCAAATATAATAAATAAGATCAGCCTAATATAATTTGGGCTAAAGAACTGGTTTAAATTGTATTAGTGTAAAACAGTATTTATGTGAAATTATTGCCTAATTCCGTCGGTCTTCTCCCCAAAGCAGTTTTTTTCGAAGCGTATCTAAAAAGCTTTCATCTAAAAGATCGATCATTTTAATTTTAAAATCGGCTTTTTTAATTTTAATGGTGGTGCCATTCTCTAAGGTGGCAATGCGGGAATCCAGGGATATTAAATGGCTTTCTTCACGCCCTTCAACTTTTAGCTGGATTTCGGTGGAATCGGGGATTATCAATGGGCGTGCACTTAAATTGTGTGGTGCAATGGGCGCTAAAACAAAACTGTTGGTATCGGGCGTTATTACGGGGCCGCCACAACTCAATGAATATCCGGTTGAGCCTGTTGGCGTGGAAACAATCAGGCCGTCGCTCCAATAGGATGTTAAGTATTCGCCATTTAAATAGGTTTCAACGGTAATCATGGAGGTGGTGTTTTTTCGGCTTACCGCAATTTCGTTCAATGCGAAATTCAATGATTTTATCTCGTCGTTTTCAGGCGATGTTTCAATGGATAGCAAGCTGCGTTCTGAAATTCTGTACTTCCCATCTATAATGTTTTGAATGGCCTTTTCAATTTGGTCAACCTGTATGGTAGCCAGAAAACCCAGTCTGCCCGTATTGATCCCTATGATGGGGATATCCATATCCTTCACAAAAATAATGGCCCTTAAAATTGTGCCATCGCCGCCAACGCTTACCAGAAAATCGAATGATTTGTCTAAAGTGTCGAACGTTTTAAATGATTTGTAATCGTCAAAGTTTGGCGCTTCCTTTTTTATAAGATTGAAAAACTCGGTTTCAATATAGGCATCGGCATTTTTCTTTAATAAATAATCAAATAATCGCTCTACGGATGTTGTAGTGGTTTTGTTATAAAATCGTCCAAAAACGGCAACCTTCATGTGTAAATTTTTATTGTTTTTATAGGTCACATGGTGCATCCACGTAATCATTTTATATAAAACCAACTTTTAGTAATGGATGGTTCATACTGTTAAATGTTTAAATATTTATTCAAATAGTCCGATCGTTCTTTCAAACTCTCTAAATAGCTGTCTTCTTGGTGCCCAGAAACAATGTTATAGCTGTATCGGCGGAAGGTTTGAATGGTTCCATTGAGTCCGCTATTGCTTATTTTTAAGGTTATTTGAACCAGATCGGGTTTCATTTTAGACACAAAAGCACCTAATAACCTGCCGTTGTTAGATTCTACTATTTGGCTAATTTCGCTAAAGGAATAATCGTTGATGCCTTTTTCAATAACCAAAACACCTCCAGGGTCAGAGAAAAAAGGCGATTCGCTAAATAAGCTAATCACCTCTTTCAGTTCATAATAGCCTAAATATTCATTTTGGTCGTTTAAAACGGGCATGATGTTAGTGGAATTTACAGCAAAAGCTTCTAAAACATCCAGCCAAAGGGTAGAATCGCGCACAAAAAAACCTTCAATGGCGTGTTTGTAATCATCAACCGTTTTGTCGCTTTCAAAACAATGTGCGTCGTTTTCAGAAAAACTTCCTAAATAGATTTTATTAGCATCCTGTATAGGAATGTGCGAATAGGTCAACTGGTTAAAAAGCTGTTGCAAATCGCATATTTTGCTCGTGCTATTTAATGGTTTTATGTCGTTTATGATAAATTCTGATAGTTTCATCTGTTGATGTTTATTGTTTTTGATTGGTCAGATGTTACATCCATATAATCATTTTTACTTTGTAATAAAATTTATTTATGGATATTTATTACTCTATTTTACGTTATTCCGTATGATTGTAATGTTAGACACTGGGCTTTATACGGCCTCTTTCTATACTTTTTTGTTTTAAATATTCCAAAATTTCTTCTTTGGTCATTTTCGCGAACATGGCGCTCAGCCTATCTTTTTGCTCTCTTGCAAATTTGACGGCATCAAACTCTTTTTTTATATTAGTTTTACTCATAATTTCCTGTTTTTTATTTGATAACCATGAACCTATTCTATTTCATAATTCATTAAATCTCTTGGTGAGCGGATTTCCAATTGTTTATAACCATTTTTGATATTTATGTAATTATAGCCACGTATTCGCTCAATGTTTACGACATGCTTAAAATTCCAGCTGACTAATAAATCAGCTTGGTAGATTGTTGCAAGCGCTATGTGCAAACAGTCTGCATAACTTGTTTTTCCAACTACCTTTTCGTCGATATATTTGGTTGCCAAATCAACTGCTTCATCTTTATCCTTAAGAAATTCGGTATAACTTTCGTCAAGTTTTAATATGAGCGTTTTGATGCGTTCAGGTGCAAATTCCAATTCTTCGTCCAACATTGTAGAGAGTAATATAATAAATTCACCATTTGATATTCTTTCGAAAAGCGGTTCTGTAAACTCTTTGAATTCCGAATCGAAATATCCTCCGAAAACTGAAGTGTCCAAATATATCCGTTGTTTTTTCATAATAAAAGTTTGCGAAATTCAGAAAAAGTGTTAACTATTTCAATGCTCTTTAAAAACCTCCAATTTTTAATCTAGCTCTTGCTTCTTAAAAGCACTACAAATTAATCAAAAAAAAAGCAACTAAGCATCTTCTACTTTGTATTTTTGTCATTTAAGACAATGATGCATGACAAAGTTAAGTGTAAATATTAACAAGATAGCCACTTTAAGGAATTCCAGAGGGGGTAATGTGCCCAATGTAGTTGAATTTGCCAAAGATGTGCAACGTTTTGGTGCCCAGGGCGTAACCATACACCCACGGCCCGATGAGCGCCACATACGTTACCAAGATGCGCGCGATTTAAAACCTGTTGTTTATACCGAGTATAATATGGAGGGCAACCCTGTAGAGTCGTTTTTAAAATTGGTTTTAGAAGTAAAACCTACACAAGTAACCTTGGTGCCAGATGCCGAGGATGCCATAACAAGCAATGCTGGTTGGGACACCATAAAGCACAAAGGTTTTTTGGTGGAGGTGATTAAGGAGTTTCAGCAAAACGGCATTAGAACTTCTATTTTTGTCGATCCTGTTTTAAAACAGATTGAAGGCGCCAAAGCCACGGGAACCGATAGAATTGAACTGTACACCGAAGCCTTTGCGCATCAATACAGTTTAGGAAACAAAAAGGCTATAAAACCATATCTAGAAAGTGCAGAACTTGCCAATTCATTAGGTCTGGGCGTAAACGCAGGACATGATCTGTCGTTAGAAAACATTAAGTTTTTTAAAGATACCATCCCAAGTTTGTTGGAGGTTTCCATAGGGCATGCCTTAATTGCAGAAAGTCTGTATTTGGGTGTTGAAAATGTGATTCAGATGTATTTGCACCGTTTAAAGTAGGCAGTTGCAGTGTTCAGTCGCAGTCGCAGAATTCAGGTAAAGTTTCAAGTTTAAAAGGTTTCAAGTTCAAAAATCGTAATTTCGTCAATCGTCAATCGTCAATCGTCAATCGTCAATCGTTAATCGTCAATCGTTAATCGTCAATTCAAAAATTGTTCATCAAAAAATGCTTTTACATTCAAACATTATAGGCAAAGGCCAACCATTTATCATTCTGCACGGTTTTTTAGGGTCCAGCGATAATTGGAAAACACTGGGCACTCAATTTAGTGAACAAAATTTTCAGGTGCATTTGGTCGATCAACGCAATCACGGGCATAGTTTCCATAGTGAAGAATTTAATTATGATGTGCTGGTTGAAGATTTAAAAACGTATTGCGATACACATCAACTTAAAAACATCCTATTGCTTGGGCATTCCATGGGCGGAAAAACGGCCATGTTATTTGCTACACAATACCCTGAGTTGGTTTCCAAATTGATAGTTGCCGATATCTCACCACGTTTTTACCCCATACACCACGATGGTATTTTAAATGGATTGGCTGCCTTAAATTTTGATGTGTTGAAAAGCAGGGGAGAAGCCGATACCATTTTAAGTAAATATATTTCTGATTTTGGAACGCGTCAATTTTTGCTAAAAAACCTTTATTGGGTTGAAAAAGGAAAATTGGCCTTAAGAATGAATTTAGAAGTTTTAAAGGATGAAGTCGCAGAAATAGGCGAGCCATTACCTTCACAGGCTACTTTTGAAAAAGACACCTTGTTTTTACGCGGCGACCGTTCCGAATATATTGGCGTTGATGATGAAGATATCATTGTAACCCACTTTCCAAAAGCTAAGATTGTAACTATTTCAAATGCAGGCCATTGGTTGCACGCCGAAAACCCCACAGACTTTTTTGATGCTGTTATGGCTTTTGTTACCTAATTTATTTTGTAATTTTATGATAAGTACATGACAAAAATTGGAAAATAAATGTTATATAACTAATTGTCAGCAGTTTAATAATCTCATGTGTTCCAGACCTGTCAGGTTTTAAAAACCTGACAGGTGGGGTGTCAAATTTGAAGTATCTAAAATTTAAAATTCCGTTCTCTTTTTTATCTTCAATAATGAATTTAAAAATGACCTAAAGCCTTTATTTTAATTGCTTTTTAGGTTTTTAACACCGAAAAAGTTTAAAAAACAGACCGAACGATTTTTTATGAATAGGCACAAATTTGACACCCCACCTCACAGGTTTTCAAAACCTGTGAGGTCTGCGTAACAAACAAGCCTTAATATACGAAATGTGTGTAGTATAAAATTTTTGTTATGTACTAAAAAGCCCCCATATTTTCAATGGAGGCTTTAAAAAAATGATGATAACCTTAACTTAAGGTCTTCCTTTTAAACGTTTTTCAATTTTTTGTTTAATGCCCGTTAAGCGTTTCATAAGATCCATAATTTCAGGGTCTTGATCCTCTTTATAAATGGTATTTAAATTTAATATAAGGTCTTTAACTTCTCGTGAAGCTTCTATGCGTTCGCTTGTTGTTTTAAAAGTTTGTTTTCTTTGTTCGAACTCTAAAGCGTTGTCAATAATTTCCATGAATTTTAATTTATTTTTGATAAACTTGCGATAATGTTAATTATCAGAATTTCGCAAGTTACTAAAACTAATAAAGTTATCAGTTTTTAACTGGTATTATTAAAGAAATATTAACAAATCAGGGCAAACGCTTTTAGGAACTTAATAATCTTTGTGGTCCCGATTGCCATCGGAAAAGCCTCCCCACAATAGCGCATGTAGTTGATATTCGGTTGTTTTATGCCAAAATCGGGTTGTTCAGTGAAAGAAAACTGAAAAACAACTTTGGCACCTGGAAAGGAACTTATTTTCACATTAAAACCATGCCCATGTTGCTTTTTGCATCATCCATGTCCCTTTAGGGACAAAATATGGGTAGCCCAACAATATCCAGTTTTAAAGTCGTGCCTTTGGGTACGACAGATGTGATCTATGTCCATTTAGGGACAAAATATGGGTAGCGGCAATTATATCCAGAAGTGGATTCGTGCCTTTAGGTACGACATAGGGCAGCATTGAAAGAAGGATATTTGCAATCTGATTTCATGCATGGCATTGTTTTAAAATCCGCTCTCCCATCCTGTACCTAAAGGCACAGAAAACCAGCGTATTGATATGCCACTACCCAAATGAAGTCCCTAACGGGGCAGGGCAACGCTTTTATGGACTTAATAATCTTTGTGGTCCCCATAGCCATCGGGACGAGTAATGTTTTGTATGTCTTTGTGTTACAGCTATTGCACAGAGATACACAAAGCAAAAAACAATATTAAACAAAGGAGCTTATCATGAGCCATATAAGAACATTCTTTAAAGGCGTTTGCCCTGTTAACAAATAACGCATTGGATTGCTGCAATGCAGTTTCAATTTGTTATTTGAGTTTTATTTTATTATGATGGGATTCCTGCATTCGCAGAAATAAAAATTAATTCAATGCCTCTTTGTAAACCTGCAAACAGCGTTCTCGGGCAAATTTATGGTCTACAATAGGTTTTGGGTACGTTAATTCTTGAAAGTCCGGACACCATTGTTTAATATATTCCAGATTTTTATCAAACTTTTCAATTTGGGTGGTGGGATTGAAAATACGGAAGTAAGGTGCAGCATCAACGCCACAACCGGCAACCCATTGCCAATTCCCAACATTGCTTGCCATTTCGTAATCGTGGAGTTTTTCGGCAAAATAAGCTTCACCCCAACGCCAATCGATAAGCAAATGTTTACATAAAAAACTACCAACCAACATCCGCACGCGGTTGTGCATAAAACCCGATTGGTTCAGTTGTCGCATTCCAGCATCTACCAACGGATAGCCCGTTTTTCCTTCACACCAGCGTTTAAATTCATCTTCGTTGTTTCGCCACTCGATGCGGTCGTATTTGGGTTTAAAACTTTCGTTTGCTGTATGCGGGAAATGCCATAAAATGTGCATAAAAAATTCGCGCCAAATAAGTTCTTGCCAGAATATCTCGTTTTTTTCAGCAATCGCTTTTTGAATCATGTTGCGAACGCTTACGGTACCAAAACGCAAATGAGGTCCGAGTCTGGACGTAGCATCTTTTGCCGGGAAATTTCTGGTGGCTTCGTAGTTTTTAATTAGGGTTGGTGTTACCGTATGATCCGGTATTTTTTGATTGGACGTTTTAAAACCGATATCAGATAAACTTAAATTTGGTAAATTTTTATCCTTTATAAGATTATCAAGATGTGGTTTTGTCTCAAAAAATTCTAGTTTACTTGGTTTAAAAGTTGATTTCCAAGTTTTCATATATGGTGTGTAAACCACATAAGGCGTGCCATCTGATTTTACAATTTGGTCTTTTTCAAATATAACCTGGTCGTTAAAAGTTTTAAACTCGATCTCTTTTTTTGAAAGCAGTGTTTCTATTTCCAAATCGCGGGTTTTGGCATACGGTTCATAATCATGATTGGTATAAACCGTTTCAATAGAATGATTTTCAATTAACTGATTAAAAACATCCGCAGGTTTTCCATGATAGATGGCCATGCTACTTTCATGTTTTTCCCCAAGCAATTTTCGTATTTTTTGCAATGTATGATGAATAAAAGTCACTCGGGCATCATCAACTGGAAGTGCGTCTAAAATTTCAGAATCAAAAATAAAAATGGGTAAAACGGGATTATCTCCTTTTAAAGCTTCGTATAGACCTTTGTTGTCATCTAGCCTTAAATCACGTCGAAACCAGAAAATATTTATTGATTGTTTCATTTAGGGTTATAGGTTTATGGGGTTATGAGTTTATGTAAACTCCAAACAATGCTTCCAGCTTTTTGGTTCGGTAATTAAAAATTTCTTCCAGTTTTGGTTTTACTAATATAGGATGGAGTAGTTGACCTAAAAACCCAAAAGGGACTTTATAATCTATAATGTCTTCCATTTCAACACCACCTTCAATTTCTTTAATAAAATGTTTGTGGTGCCATAGTGCATAAGGTCCAAAACGTTGTTCGTCCACAAAATAATGCTTGTCTGTAACATGGGTAATTTCGGTAACCCATTTGGTTTTAATGCCTAATACAGGCGTTACGATATATTGAATAATTTGTCCTGCAAACATGGGTCTGTCGGCTCCAGATAAAATATGAAAGCCCATATAATTGGGGGTAATAACTTTTAGATTCTTAGGACTGGATAAAAAATCCCAAGCTTGTTGCAAGGTAATAGGTAAATTTTGCTTTTTATGAAGCGTGTATATTTTCATCCTAATTATTCAATAAAATATAAGCGTTAAGTGAAGTTGCGATACATAACCAAACAAAATAGGGGAGTATTAAAAGTGTTTTGGCTTTCAAATCGTTTTTGAATGCCATTAAAAATATGCCCACCACAATTGTTAATGCTGTAATGACGGCTAAACCTAAACCAACTACATGTTGATTGAAGAATATGTAATTCCAAATAACATTTAAAATAAACTGTATCAAAAATAAAATTTTGACTTTGGTTGATGGCAATTTCAAATAAAGGTATGCCATGTAAATTGAAAAGCATATCATAATGGTAGTCCATGCTGCCCCGAATACCCAACCTGGGGGCGTCCATGGTGCTTGGTTCAATGCTGTGTACCATTCGCTTTGTGGGCCATTATCCATTAACCAACTTCCTATACCCAATGCAGCAAAATTGATAATGAGAAATACAATGATTAATTTAATGAGCTTCATGTTTCTTTTTTAATTCTTCAATTCTTGGCAACAATGCCTGTGCCATGGCATATTTTTCATCACTAAGTTTTCTGTTTATGCTAGATAACTCATGCCATTCTTTCATTAATTTTTTGAAATTGGATTCCATTTTTTCAACTTCTGATTTTTTTCTAAATAATTTAAACATAGCTGTTATTTTAAGTGATTTATAATTTTGTCGCTTAGCGGATTGGTAATAGAAAAATAATAATCTATCAATTCCCCTTTTTTACCTACCAGATACTTTTGAAAATTCCATTTAACAGACGAACTGGAACTTCCATTTTTATCTTGTTGGGTCAGCCATTGGTAGAGCGGGTGCTGGTTGTTCCCTTTTACATCCACTTTTTCGGTCATTAAAAAAGTAACACCGTAATTGGCTTCACAAAAGGTTTGGATGTCTTTAGCGGTTCCGGGCTCCTGACCCCCAAATTGGTTGCACGGAACGCCAATTATCATCAATTTGTCTTTATGGAGATCATAAAGTTTTTGCAAATCTTCATACTGCCCTGTAAAACCACATTTGGAAGCTACATTTACAAAGAGGATGTATTTGTTTTTGTAATCGGAAAGATTGATGGGTTCGCCATTAAGCGCATTTATTTTAATATTATAAATAGATTCTGTCGGATCTGTTTTTGGTTTTGAAGTGCTAAATAGTGAAAATAGACAACAAGTTATCATTAATACTTTCATGTGTTTATATTATTTATTTCATTTTTTAGTTAAAAATCTGTGCTTTAGCTTCTAAAAATTTTTTAACCGCGAATCCGCAAATTAATTGTCACAGTGTTCATCCATATAATCATTTTGAGTACCAAGAATTCGATGTGGAAGTTTCATATTTTTAAATTTTAAAGGAAACGATACCGCAATCCATTTCGATTATTTGTCCGGACATGGAAGCTGCTTTATCCGAAATCAAAAATTCAGCCATACTTGCAACTTCATTAGGATCCAAGAATTTTTTAAGTGGATGACGTTCCATGATATTTTCAATCATTTTATCGTTTCGTAGTAATTTTGAAGCTAAATCGGTATTGGTAACCGTAGGTGCAATCGCATTTATTCTAACGGTTGGTGCTAATTCAGCGCCTAACGATTTTACCAATCCTTCCACCCCGGATTTCGCCGTAGCAACACTCGCATGGTAAGGCATTCCTAATTTGGAAGCTACCGTGCTGAACACTAAAATAGAGGGCTTATTGCCTTTTTTTAAGGCATCTAAATATTTATGGATCGCTTTTACGGCACCCAATACGTTTATTTCAAAGTCTTCCCTAAAATCATCTAAACTTAATCGTGAAATGGGTTTCAAGTTAATACTTCCCGGGCAGTAAATCAAACCGTCCAAAGATTTAATTTCTGGTAATTCATCCGCAAGAATATCGCAGGTATGGTGGGTTAAGTTTGCATGACTTAATTCTGGTGCTGTTCTGCTTATGTTTATAATTTTATGGGTGTCTATTAAAGTATTTACAATAGCCTGTCCTATACCTTTGCTTCCACCAACAATCACAATAGTTTGCATACTTTATATATTGGTAATTAAATGTTTACCATTCAAACGTTTTTCAACTTTTCGTTTTATGGCTGTCAATCGTTTCATGATGTCCATAATCTTGTCATCTTTTTTCTGTTTGTAAATGGCATTCAATTCCAAAATCAAGGATTTTGCTTTTCTTGAAATTTCAATTCTATCACTTGTAGTCAGCGATCTTAGTTTGGTCTGTTCAAATGCTATGGCTTCGTTTATAATATCCATGATTTTAATTTTTTAGATAGTTTTGTAATTCTGCTATTTTGGATGCGGTATTGAATTTTCCGCCATAATACGATGTAACCGTTGCCGATGATTCGTCTTTTATACCTCTAGACGATACGCATAAATGTTTGGCATCTATAATAACAGCCACATCTTCTGTTCCTAAAATATGTTTTAAATCTTCGGCAATTTGATTGGTTAAACGTTCCTGTACTTGCGGACGTTTGGCATAATATTGAACGATTCTATTCAATTTTGAAAGACCGATTACTTTTCCAGACGAAATATATGCCACATGCGCTTTGCCAATAATGGGCACAAAATGATGTTCGCAATTGGAATAGAAGCCGATGTTTTTTTCAACCAGCATCTGGTTGTATTGGTATTTGTTATCAAACAGAGCTATTTTTGGTTTATTGGCAGGATTTAAACCAGAGAAAATCTCATCAATGTACATTTTGGCAACACGTTCGGGTGTGCCTTTTAATGAATCGTCGGTTAAATCCAGGCCCATAACTTCCATGATTTCTTCAAACAATAACGCAATGCGTTGTTTTTTTTCGATGTCCGAAAGTTTGAAGGCGTCTGCTTTCATCGGGGTTTCCAAACCTGCATATAAATGGTTTTCTCCAATATCTTCAGGAGAAAATCCATGCAATGAATGGTTGTTTTTTTTCTTTACTTCTAATGTTTCCGTATTCATAGTGTCTTTTTTATCTGCTGTCTTTATTTACCCATCCCATAAAGCAAAGCAACGTTATTATTTTGAAATTGAGTTGTGTGTTATCTGTTTTTGTCTTGAACATTTGAATCTGCATTTTTCAAAAATTCGTAATTTTTGATGTTTAGTCGTACGCCCTTGTACCCGCTTACGCCGCATTTTAAAACTGCCGGGTTTCATTTCCCGACGCATAAATTCAATAACCTCTTGTTCTTTAATATTAAACTGAAATGTTGATGGCATCAAAAGGTGTTCGGTCTTCCCAAGCCATTTCTATAATACGATCTGTGTCTCTTTCACTACAAATTTTCATATTCCCGAAAAGTTATATTGCGCATCAAATTTTATTTTTTCATTTTGAATCTTTTCAAAAAAACCTTTGTTTTCTTTAAAAGTGGTGTTTTTTTTAAAATGAATAAAGCGGCCTTGGGCATGAATACTGATGCCGTTGGTTTTGTAAATAACCAATTGGTAATATGGAATGACCCAAGTGAAATTGTTCAAACCTTTATTGATCCGAATTAAAATTCCTGTTGGGCGTAATTCCAAATTTGAATAGTTTACATCTGAAACTTTGTTAAGATAATTTTTCATATTAGGACTTGCCTCCTCAATAATCATGCGTTTAGAACCAATGCCTCCCATTTTGATAGCTTGAAAAAAACTAAATGATTTACCTACCACGTCGTTTATCAGGTTGTTATGCTCTTTATTTGTATGTGTCGTATCCAAAATCATATTTAAAGATAGTCAAAATTTTAAAATGTTTAATGTTTTATTAAAAAAATTAAACAAAAATTAACATGATAAGTATTTTTTAGTATTGAATGATAAAAATGTTTACAGACTGAAGTTTGTTCTATTTTTAAGGTGGTTTCGATTAATTTTCAGGCTTTTGAACTAGTTTTGAAGTCCTTATAAAAATTTAGGATTTAAATTATTTAAAAAATAATTACAGTGTTTATCGGTTTAGTACATGAAAAAAAAAGATATTTCATTAAAATAACTATTAAAGTTGACCCCTCCGCCTATCGGCATACCGAAAACACGGTACAGGCTATCCCCTTGAAAAAAGGGGAGGAATTATTTCAGGAGCTTCTTTTAATAATTTGATGTTAATAAATTTTTGTCATGCACTTAAGTTTATCAGTTAGTTACGACCAAGTCTTTATTCTTTACCGGTCAAAATGATTTTTTTATTAAGCTTCAACTAATTTATTTATCATACCACTAAAAATAAACCCATGAAAAGGTAAAACACTATACCAATAAAATCTACCAGCTAATCCTCGAGGTCTAAACGTGGCGGTTTGTTTTAACAGGCCATCTTCAATTTTAAATTCCAGCCAAGCTTCACCGGGAAGTTTCATTTCGGCATATAACAATAATTTTTTTTCTTTTTTATCACTAAAAATCACGCGCCAAAAATCCAACGCATCGCCAACATCCAATTCTGATACATGGGTTCTTCCACGACGTAAACCAATGCCGCCAAACAACTTATCTAAATAGCCCCGTACTTTCCAAAGAACGTTACCATAATACCAACCCGTTGTTCCGCCAATGGACCATATTTTGTTGATCGTTTTTTCTTCGTCCATCACTTTGCGCTCTTTATAATCTGTAAAACAGCCATATTTGGGAACATTGATATATTTATGAAGACTGTTTTGTAAACGCCCGCTACTCACCATAGAGTCTTTCCAGCTGGAAATGATACTGTTTTGCTCTATTTTCTCGAAGGCCAATTTAACGGATTCGGTGTAGGTTATGGGAGTAACATCTAGAATTTGATTGATATCGCTAGGTTTTCCAACAATTTCAACGCCCATGCTATCTACTAAATTAGATGCCAATTTGTATGATGTAGACGTAACAAAGTACAGCCAGTAAGACGATAATTTTGGAGTCATGACAGGAATTGTGAGAATGTAGCGTTTCAAACCTCTGATTTTGGCAAATTTTAGCAGCATTTCCTTATACGTCATTATTTCCGGACCAAAAATATCAAAGGATTTGTTGTACAGTTTTTCATTGCCTTTTGCTTTCGATAAAAAAGCAAGAACATCCCGTACCGCCAAAGGTTGTGTTTTGGTGTTAAGCCATTTGGGGGCGACCATAACAGGGAGTTTTTCTACCAAATCGCGAATAATTTCAAACGATGAACTACCGGAGCCCACAATAATACCTGCTTTAAAAACCGTAAGCGCATAGGTGTTGGAAGCCAAGATTTCCTCTACGTTTTTTCTGGATTGCAAGTGTTTTGAAAGCTCTGCTTCGTTAGTGATACCACTTAAATATATAACCTGTTTTAAGTTGGTTGCTTCAAAATGGCTTTTGAAGTTTTTAGCACAACTGGCCTCCAAACTCTCAAAATCTTTTGAAGTGTTGGACATGGAGTGTATTAAATAATATGCCACATCAACATCAGTCGAGATGTTTTTTAAGGTTTCAGGTTTTAAAAAATCGGCTTCAACAATGGTGATGTTTTCATCTTGAAGATAGGTTTTGTCCACTCGCAAGGCATCTCTAACAGCACAAACCACCTGATGTCCTTCATTGATTAATATGGGAATCAATCGTTTGCCAATATAGCCTGTAGAACCTGTAACGAGGATTTTCATTTTATATTTTAATGCTTGATAAATCTTTGGGTCTTTGGTATTCTAAGCGCGCTTTTAATTTTGGAAGTGCATAACCGTCCAGTCCATTTATAGATACTACTTTAGCTTCAGACAAGTTTATAAAACCATCATTTTCCAGAAGGTTGTCTTGAATATAAAGATCTTTTATTGCTCCAACCAATAAAACAGTGCCGTTCTCTTTTATGGGATATTCCTCTACGTAAGTCATGGCCATTTGCACGGGCGAATGTTTTACAAAAGGAGCCGAAAAGCCGTTTTTGTAATCTTCTTCCAAATGTGTAACATCAAATTCCGAAATAGCCGAATCATATTTTGCTGAGGTATGGTGTGCATCTTCCAAAATGGACTCGTGAACATGGTTTATGGTAAAATACCCTGTTTCTTTAATATTGTCATAGGTATTTCTAATAACAGTGGTTGGGCGCAAAAAAAAGCCCAACAATGCAGGGTCCGATCCCATGTGGGTTACCGAACTGAAAATAGCCACGTTGGAAATGCCTTTGGAAGATTTTGTACCAATTAAGTTGGCCGATTTATAACCAGAGCAACTATTAATGAGGTTGATTCGGTACAGATGATGCATAGCATCCATATCTTTTACGCTAAAATGTAGCATTATAAATTTTTGAAATTATTGATTTTTATATCTTTTGCTTTTAAATCGAACATTAAATTATACAAGCCAAAGAAGGTTCGGTTGATGTAAATAAAATGTTTCGATCCTCGGTTCCCGTTCATTTTTCGCAATTCGGTACTTTTTGAATAGCGCTCTCCCAATTCTGCTATTTTCCCAAAGAAATCGGCATCCGAAAAATCAAAACTTTCAACATGGAAGGGTTGTGTGAACAGACTTAACAACTCATGAAACATCTCTGTGAAAAATGCTATTTCTTCTTTGGAATCGTCTTCACGAAGAATCTCCAGTTCGTATAGTTTAGCTACGAAATAATCTTTATCGGATATATTTTCAGGTTTTGCCAGTTCAAAATACGGGATGTAAAATTCGTTTGGAATGGTTTTCATACAACCAAAATCCAACGCAATCAATTCCCCTTTTTTTGACACCAAAAAATTACCCGGGTGCGGATCGGCATGTACTTTTTTCAAATTATGGATTTGGAACATATAAAAATCCCAAAGCGCTTGACCTAATGTGTTTGCCGTTTCCTGATTGGTGTTGTATGCCGTAAATTCCGAAAGATGTTCGCCTTCCATATAATCCATGGTAATAATTCTATCCGACGACAATTCCTCATAATATTGAGGAAACAAAAGATTGGGGATGTGAGCGCAAGCAGAAGCAATTTCCTTGCTTTGTTGCACTTCCAGCACGTAATTTGTTTCCTCAATTAACTTTCCTTCAACTTCCTTAAAGTATTTATCTGAGTCTTTCCCCTTAATATTAAACATTTTCATAGCAATAGGCTTAACAAGAGCCAAATCGGACGCAATACTTTGGGCAACACCGGGATATTGGATTTTCACAGCAAGTTTTTTTCCGTATTTTTCTGCCAGATGCACTTGGCCAATACTGGCAGCATTTACCGATGTTGGGTTGAAGGAATCATAGAGCTCATTTGGCATTTTGCCAAAATAATTTTTAAACGTTTTGAGTACCAAAGCAGGCGATAGTGGCGGTACCGAAAATTGGGCCAGCGAAAATTTTTCTACATAAGCTTGTGGCATGATGCTTTTTTCCATGCTTAACATTTGCGCCACTTTTAGGGCACTGCCTTTTAGCTGTTTCAGGCCATCATAAATATCTTCGGCATTATTTTCATTTAATGTTGCGCGTGCTTCAACCTCGGTTTTTGTTAGTTTATCACCGTAGTATTTTAAGTAATTAACGCCCACTTTGGCGCCCGTAGAAACCAATTTGGAAGCACGGTGTATTTTTGAAACAGGAATGCTGTCTATTGTTTTCATGTGTGCATATCTATTGTTTTTCAACGGTCATCCCGATAGCTATCGGTGCTTCCATACAATCATTATCTTGAGTTTAAAATATAGTTATGGAAGGTTCATGTGATTTAATCTGTGTATATTTTTTCTTTGAAAATGAATTTCCCAAAGTCAATAACACTTTTTAAAGGCGCGATATTTAAAACATCAAAACTGGTGTTTACCGATTTTTCAATATAAATATCTGTTTTTTCAAAGGATGCCGAAGTGTCTTCCATCCAAAACTTCATGGTAAGGATCAATTGGATCCAAGCTGATTCTTGCAATGCCTTATTTTGAATTTTCTCAAATTGTTCCTGTTTAATATCCAAGGTTTCAATATCCAAAAGCGAAATAAAGTGTGTGAAACTCTTTTTTAAACCAGACAATAACGATACATTTTTTAGACTGTTTTTATGCTGGTTGAGTGCGTAAACCACATAACTTCTGTTAGCCGTTAAATTCTCAAAAAAAGTAAAGTAAAAACTTAGTAATTTATTGCGGGCATCAAAAGATTGAAACTCGTCGCTTTTATGTAAAACAGCCATGGTGTTATCAAAAAAAGCTTTTAAAATGTGTTTTTCAAGGGCTTTAAACGATCCGAAAAACTCATAAAATTTTGCTTCTTCAAAATTATTGGCCTTGGAAAAGGAATAAACGGATTTTGGTTGTGCGCTGTGTTCTAAGACATGATCCATGTAAAATGAAATAATGTCGTTTTCTGAAATAGTTTTCTTTTTTGCCATGATTTCCAGTTATTGGGCAAATATACAAAATGTTTAATCTTTTTTTGTTAAAAATAAACAAAATAAAATGATTCGAATTTTTATTCGATGAATTACCCAAGTTTGTATCTCGTTTGAATGGTTTCAAGTTTTGATACATTATATGTTTTAGTGCCTTTAGCTTCTAAAACTTGAAACATGAACGCTACGTATGGTATTTAATATTTGGAGGTTTGTTAAAAGATTAATTAAAAACTTTTACAGAAAAATCCTAAAAACTTAAAACATGAACTAATACTATTTCCCTCCTTGGAGGGGCTAGGGGTGGGTTTTTGTTTTTTTTATTATTAATGCGAATCAAGTGTTGAAAAGTAAAACCCATTACGATTTATAAGACAATATAGGGGGCGTTAGCCCTAAAATCGTCGTAGATACAAACGTTAATTAAATAAAAAGGGGCGTAGCCCTGTTATCTTGGTAAGATAACAAGATAATGAACAAAAAAGATATAGCCCTGAAATTTAATAAACATGGCAAACACGTACACAATTGTTTTATAAAAGATGTCAGGGCTAAAGCCCCTAATCCGTCATCATGGCTCATTTTGCTACTAAGACTATAGGGCTAACGCCCCTAAGTTAAGCGCGCACTCCAGTTTTCACTCGGCTGAATAGTTACAATATTTTAATCCTTGATTCGAATTATTATCATAAATTCTTTACTCATGGGACAACCCACCCCTAACCCCTCCCAAGAGAGGAACGTTACGTATAGTATTTTTATTAAAGAATTTAGAATCTGCAATTTATAAGCAATCTCTATACAGTTTTCCAGATTAAAAATTGGAAAAAATTTGAAGAGTTTACTGTGTAATCTTAGATTGATAGAATTTTTTCTGAAAAATCACTTTATTGATAAAAATATAGGCTTGCCGAATATCATCGGTTGGTAAGTCGAAATTATAATGCCCTTGGTTTAAATAACTGTAAAGCATGAAACTTGAATTCAGAACTTCCAGTTTATCAGCAATTTTTTTTGAACCGTCAATCAGTAAAAAACCTTTCCTTTTTAAATCGCAAGATTGATGCGGACCCCTGTTATAGGGAATGGTTTTATCATCAACACCATGATAAAAAGCAGCAGGTGTTGCGTTTTTTTTGGTAATCAAATCGGCATTCAATACCGCCCCGGAAACCGAAATAATTGCTGCGGGTTTAATATCCGCATATCTTTCCAAGTTATTTATAACCAGTTCGCGGTTATAGGTAATGTTTAAAACCGTTTCGGCACCTGCGCTAATACCCAACAAGATGATTTTTTTGGCATCAATCCTAAAATTGTCCTTGTAATTGATCAGATATTCCAAGGCACTTAACAAATCATCCGCAGTATTGCTATATACTTCCATTTTTTCCTTCACGGGAAAATTACAGCCAAACGATTTGTTTTTTGCCATTAACCTATAATCTATGGAGGTTACAACGAAGCCCTTTTTAGCAATGTTTTCAGCTAAACTTATTAATGATTTGTCATTTCTTTTGCCCGAATTAAAACCGCCACCATGTACAATAACAAACAGAGGTCTTTTTTCTATGGAATCATTTATAGGTTCGTAAACATCCAATTTTAACGTGTCTTTGTTTTTTATGGCGTAATTAAATGTTTTACTTGAAATGCTATCGAAAACCGGATCTAAATATCTGTTTTGGGCTACTAAAAAAGAAGATGTAATTAATATGATAAATGTTGCTATCTTGGTGTTCATGTTATTAAAAACAAGTAATTTAAGGAGTTTTAATTTTCGGCAAATGTAATGCAAATACAATCGTTTAAAATGTTAGTTGTCAACATTTATTATCTGTTGTTAATTTATAGCTAAAAATAGTTGTTATGGCAATAATGTGTGCTTTAACAATAGTCGGCGATTATTGTTTGGGAGTTGTGTTTTTAATTGAATCTTGATTTGCGTTAGGGATTGCAGCGGCATCCTTTTGGTTTTCTTTGATAGGGAAATGACCTTAAAAAACAAACTTATATATTTGGTTGTGGATTCCTGCCTTCGCAGGAATGACAAAAACCAAAAGATATAGCGAAAAGCCCGACCCCGGTTCCTGAACTTGTTTCAGGATAAAGGTAACGCCCCCAAAACACAAAATCAATATTTTGCGGATTTAAACATAAAAAAGCTTTAAATTTGAATAATTTTATTGCCTATGCAAGATTTAAAAATTTCTAAGAGGAAACCCTCATACTCCATTACGCCTAAGTTGAACGACTATCTTTCTGAGTATAACAGAAATATAAAACTGCCCATTTTTTATGATGATTTATTGCGTTTTCAAGGATCGATAGTGGTTTACGACAAGGAAGATAACGATACCCTATGGATCCGGGTTTACTACAATGAATTTGAACGCGAGGAAATAGAATTGTCGTTAAAAAAAGTGTACACCATTTTGCATTCTGATGGTAATGAAAACACCCTGCCTTTTCTAAATGTGGATGCCATTGATTATTGTACGTTTGGAAACTCGAAACCTTTCAGGATAAAAATAAGGAATATTTTAAATGATAATTTCACGTATTTTTATATTAAAGTGGCCGATGCCTCTAGGGTGTATGGCTTGGAGTTGGAGCACATGCTATCGCCCTATAACTTTAATTTTTTGGTTTATGACAATACGTTAATTGAAGAGCACATTGCTGGAATTCCTGGTGATGAGTTCATTAAAAAGTTTTTGCCCAAATGCGATAAATCTGAAAAATCGCAAATAGCCAAGGAGTTTGTTAAATTTAACGAGCGCTGCATGATACGGCTTTTGGGCGATATGCGCTCGTACAATTACGTGATTGTGCCTACGCATGATTTTGACCATGTGGTTTATAAAATTAGGGCTATAGATTTTGACCAACAATCTTATGAGGGGAAGTTTAATATTTATAGGCCGCAGTTTTTTAAGGAAAACTTAAAAATGGTTGAATTGGTATCTGAAACGTTCCAGAAATTATCGATAGACCAGTATAAAATTGAAGAACGGTCCATTTTAGTAAAGCGTTTAAAGAGCTATAATAATCGCATGGGTAAGTTGTTGGATTGTATGGGTGAAGAACCCATTTCCAATGAAGATAATGTAAATCTCTTAAAAAAAACCATTTACGATTACACGCATGATAAAAAATTTAAAAAGTGCAAAAACATGAGTGATATACTCAGAAATGCGTTGGAGTTTTTAACCCATAATTATGAGAATATAAACCCTAAGAATTTTAGGTAATTTGGTTAGTTGCCGGAGGAGACACACTAAAAAAAATTAAGCCGCGAATTCACAAATTTTCACTAATATTTGAAAAATCTTTAGATTTTTATTCGTGCGATTTTTTTAGGACAATCATTTCACAAATTTTAGATGAGCTTAGCTCATTTATTTGTGATGATTAGTGATCTCGATAGTCATCGGGACGTGGCAAAACAATAAAGTGGCATTGATTTAATGCGTTTACCCTGAGTTAATTCCAGTTTTCGTCAAAATCCAAATTGTCGTAGTCTTCAATATCCAAATCGTCTTCAAATTCGTCAAAATCATCATAGTCATCATCGGCATCAAAAGATTTTTCGGGTGCCGTATCCGGAATTTGCCCGTGTAAAAACATTAAATTAGGGTAATCTATACCGTGGGTTTCTTCAACAATTTCAGCCAACTCAACAAAAAACGTCCACATGCTTAAAAAGTCGTAAACGTATATAAGTTTGGGCTGCATCTCAAAAACAACTTCGTTAATAAGGGTTTCGCTCATTAAGCGAGCCGATTCGTCTTCACTTAAATCGAACAGTGAAATTTCCTCACCTTGGTTCCATTGGTTATCGCTTAAATAAAAGGATGCCATTTCGGTACCGTCAAACCCAAAAGACTGGGTGATGATGTTGTGTAGATCCTCAAGGGTGTCGGTTTCCCGAATTTCCAAATCGCGAAATACATCGTCATCCACATCGTTGTCAAGTATCACTCTAAATCTGTAAACCATAACTAAAAAATATTTTACAAAGGTATGTTTTTTTACGTTATTTGGTAAATCTGTGCAGGGTAAAAGTCATAATACTTAACAAGAAAAAGGCACCTACTTGATGTGCAACGCCTAACCAAACGGGCACTTGTAAAATGATGGTAAATATGCCCAGTAAAAACTGCACTCCAACCATAAGCAATAAATAATTTATTGCATTGGATTGTAATTTTGTAAGTTCCATTTCTTTTGATTTTTTCCAAATAAGGAAAATAAATAAAACAACGATATAAGCGAGTATTCTGTGTGTAAATTGTACCCCGCTTTTACCTTCAATAAAGTTTTTATACAACGGTCTTTGCTCCATATAAACGGTTTCGTGCATGAATTTGCCATCGCTCATCATGGGCCAATGGTTATGGATAAAACCGGCATCAAGTCCCGCAACAAATGCACCGTATATAATTTGGAGCAGTAAAATGGCAAGTCCCCAACGGATTAGGTTTCTAAAGCCAATATCCACTTTTTTAATGCTAGGAAACATTAGATCCAACGCCACCCAAAACGTGTAGGCAAAGGTTACAAAGGCGGTTGTTAAATGGGCCGCTAAACGGTAATGGCTCACATCGGGGTTGTCCACCAAGCCACTTTTAACCATGTACCAGCCCATAAAACCTTGAAAAGCCCCAAGACCCAGCAGTACAATAACTTTTTTTATGGTTGGTTTGGTAAGTTGTTTGGTTATTAAAAAGTATAAAAACGGGATAAAAAACACCAGCCCGATCATTCTGCCAATAAAACGGTGCAACCATTCCCAAAAGTAAATATCCTTAAAATCCTGAAGGTTAAAATGGTTGTTAAGTTTTTGGTATTCGGGGTATTGTTTGTACAGGTCGAAGGCTTCGTTCCATTCCAATTCATTCATGGGCGGGAGTGTTCCAGAAATCAATTTGTAATTGGAAATGGATAAACCAGAATGCGTTAGTCTGGTAATGCCACCAACCACTACCATAATAAAAATGAGTGAGCATCCTGTTAATAACCAGTAGATGACTTTTTTGTTGTCTTTTGTTGTTGCCACGAATTTATTTTCTATTGTCTATTTTTATTTTTTATTCGCTGTACTTTGGAAATCCGTCTTCGGTCTCCTGAATATTCTCTATTATTTATTTCTATTTTCTATTTTTTGTACACCCGTCATCCGTCTTCGGTCTCCTGTCTATTTTCTATGTTCTATTCTCTATTTTCTGTACATCCGTCTTCGGTCTCCTGAATATTCTCTATTCTCTATTTTCTGTCGTCAGACCCAACGCTTTCCCTTTTTCCAACATCAACTTAAACGCCGCATTGTAATCATTTGGAATATCGCCTTCAAGAATGGCTTCTTTGATGGCTTCTTTTATAATTCCTATTTCTTTTGATGGTTTTAAACCAAATGTTTGCATAATTTCTTCACCGGAAATGGGGGGTTGGAAATTACGAACGTGGTCGCGTGCCTCCACTTCAACAATTTTTTCGCGAACCATTTTAAAGTTGTTGTGGTATTTGCTGAACTTTTTAGGGTTTTTGGTGGTAATGTCGGCTTCACAAAGCGTCATTAAATCGTCCACATGATCGCCTGCATCAAAAACCAATCGTCTGACTGCGGAATCGGTAACTTCTTCATTGGCCAACACGATGGGGCGCGAGCTCATCAATACCATTTTTTGGACAAATTTCATTTTGTCATTCAATGGCATTTTTAACCGTTTGAACAAACGGTATGCCATTTTAGAGCCTTCAAACTCGTGCCCATGAAACGTCCAACCTACCTTTTTACTGAATTTTTTTGTTGGGGCTTTTCCAATATCGTGCAACAAAGCCGCCCAACGTAACCATAGGTTGTCTGTATTTTTAGCGATATTATCGACAACTTCCAAGGTGTGGTAAAAGTTGTCTTTATGGCGTTGCCCTTCCACTTCATCAATGCCTTTTAAAGCAACGAGCTCGGGCAAAATGTAATCCAATAGTCCCGTTCTTTCCAAAAGCAGAAACCCAACGGAAGGTTTTTCACTTTCAAGAATTTTGTTAAGCTCCACAACAATGCGTTCGTTCGTTATGATTTTAATTCTTTCGGAATTTTTGGAAATAGCTTTTAATGACTGGTCTTTGATTGTAAAATGAAGCTGTGTTGCAAACCTAATGGCGCGCATCATGCGCAACGGGTCGTCGCTATACGTGATATCTGGATTTAATGGCGTGCGAATGATTTTATTTTTTAAATCTTCAATACCATTAAAGGGGTCTAGCAAATCGCCAAAATGAGCTTCGCTTAAATCCAAGGCAAGGGCATTTATGGTAAAATCCCGTCGGTTTTGGTCGTCTTCAAGTGAGCCGTTTTCAACAGCTGGGTTTCTGCTGTCTTCATTATATGATTCCTTTCGTGCACCAACAAACTCAATTTCAATAGCATCGTATCGGAGCATGGCGGTACCGTAGGTTTTAAAAATCTGTACTTTTGGTTTGTTGGGTAAGTTCTTTGCCACCTGTTTGGCAAGTTCAATGCCATCGCCAATGGCAACTACATCAATATCTTTGGCATCGCCACGTTTTAAAATAAAATCGCGGACAAAGCCACCAATTACATAGCTGTCTACATGTAATTCTTTAGCAGATTGTGAAATTATTTTGAAAATAGGATGTTGTAATGCTTCTTTGTAATTCATATTTTACCGCAAATTCGCAAATTATTTTTCTTTGAATCTATAATCGTTTTACTCTTTAACAAAAATTACTATGTAAATTCACTGTTATTTTAATATCGAATATTCTTTACCGCAAATTCGCAAATTATTTTTCTTTGAATCTATAATCGTCTTACTCTTTAACAAAAATTACTATGTAAATTCACTGTTATTTTAATTTCGAATATTCTTTACCGCAAATTCGCAAATTATTTTTCTTTGAATCTATAATCGTCTTACTCTTTAACAAAAATTACTATGTAAATTCACTGTTATTTTAATATCGAATATTCTTTACCGCAAATTGCTTCGCCTGTTCGCTATCGCTCGGGTCGTGAATTATTTTTTCTTTGAATCTATGATGCGTTTGTACTCCAAGGAAATTAAGTTAAAATTGACTAAAAGCGCTAGCTTATAACCCGATATTTTTAAATAATTAAGGCATTGATTATAATGGTTTGCATGAAAACACTCCACTGTTTTTATTTCTAATATAATACTGTTGTACACAACAAAGTCAGCATAAAATTTATGTTTTAGAAAAGTATCTTTATATTTTACTTTAAATTCTTTTTCTCGTTCAAATGGAATATTATTTTTATTAAACTCATACTCTAAAGCATCCTTATATACGATTTCTGAAAAACCTTTACCGAGATTTTTATGAACTTCAAAAAGAATACCTACTATTTTATAGTTTTCTTCCTTGAATATATAATCCTCTTCCATTTAATAAATAATAATTTGCGAATTTGCGGTTATTTATTCCCTAATATTTATTACCGCAAATTCGCAAATTTTATTTCTTGAACTATGATATGTTTGTGCGTCAAGAAAATCAAGTTAAAATTGGACAAAATTGCGACTTTATAATAATGTTTTTTATATGATCATCATTCATTCTAATAAATAATAATTTGCGAATTTGCGGTTATTTATTCCCGTATAATCTTCACAACCCCATTGTTGCTCAATTTAATAATGGATGATGGTTTATTGCAAATTTTTTCGTGGTGCAAATTTACAACATAGTCCACACCTTTTAAAATAGCTGATGATATTTCTTTGAACGATTTTGGTGTGGGTTCACCACTTACATTCGCCGACGTAGAAACTATGGCACCATTAAGTTTCCGGCAGAGTTGAAAGCAAAATTCGTCATCAGGAATTCTAATGGCAATAGTGCCATCCTCTGCAATTAAATTGGATGCCAGATTTTGAGCGTCATCATAAATGATGGTGGTAGGTTTATCGGTAATGTCTATAATATTCAAGGCTACTTCAGGTATGTTTTTTACGTATTTTTTCAGCATTCTGTCGTCTGCCACCAAACAAATCAAGGCTTTGGAATCTGTGCGTTGTTTTAGTTCGTAAACTTTTTTTACGGCTTCTTCATTTGTAGCATCACAACCTATGCCCCAAACGGTGTCTGTGGGGTAGAGGATTAGTTTGCCTTCTTTTAAAACTTGTATTGCTTTATTTATTTCGGTTTGCATAGTAGTTTCCCGTTAAATTTCATTAAATATTTTTTCAAGTTGTTCTATGTTTTTTTTCCATGAAAAATTAACGGAAAAATAACGATTTCCTTTGTTGGCAATTTCTATTCTGTAGGCATCATCATTTAATAATAGCTCAATTTTTTCAAAAACATCATTGACATTTTTTGGTTCAATAGCCAACCCTGTTTCATTATTTATCAAATAATCTTTATGGCCTCCAATATTAGTTGCTACCAACGCACAGCCACACGATAGCGCTTCACATGGAGGTAGGGCAAAACCTTCCTGAATGCTTGTTGTTAAAAAAATAGCATGGGAATTATAGATTTCTGGAAGATTTTTTGGCTGGGAATAATAATTGAAAATTTCTGGAAAGTTATGTGGTTTTATTGGAGTGCCAAACATTGAAATAGTAACCGAAGGGTGTTTTTCTTTAATTTTAAGTAAAGCATCCATGCCATACGAAGTACCTTTTCTTTTTTCATTTGAATAAAGCATCAAAATAGAAGGTAAACGTTTTTCAATCCCATTTTTTATATAAAAAACGTTGTTATCGATGGCATTGAATAAAGTATATGTTTTTTTTACTGATTTCGGATTGACAATTTCATACAGATATGTTGCAATAACAATATTGGTTGTTTTGGGTAAACCATACGATTTTAATAGCAGTTCTTCATGGCCTTTCCAATTTTCATAATCTTGAATTAGGTTTATTTTTTTCCCTTTTTCATCACTTAATCTATCTACTTCCAAAGCAGTTGCCCACCATGTGGATATAATAAAATCGGCATTGGAAATATAGGCATCAGTAACCCTTTTAACATTAAAGGATTTTATATTTGGATTTAATTTAAACCATTTGGGGCGACTTGTTTTTCGTAATTTGTGTAAAATAGCTCTTAAAAAATAGGGTTTTTTATATTTAGTATAAGAAGTGTTTAAAGAATGATATATTTGTATTTCATATCCTTTTTCGGCTAAAAGATTAGCATACGTGTACATGACTTTAGGGCCGCCATTGGGACGTTTTGTTGGAAAAGGTAATATAAAATTGATTTTTTTTGAATGTTCCATTTATAAGAAATTTACATTCAATGATAATACTTAATTTTAACACATACAAACTAAAAAACAATCGAATTGCACTTAAAACATATAAAATAAAATATTTATGCAAAAAAAATTGGTAACCATCATAATACCTATATACAAGGCAAACCTTTCCAAAACAGAGCAGATGTCTTTAAATCAATGTATGAAGGTGTTGGGCGAATTTGATATTGTTTTTGTTCAACCAGAAAAACTAGATAGTTCATCCATAAATTTTGGAGGAAAAATAAGAACAGAATTATTTCCAGATCATTATTTTGAAAATGTTTATGGGTATAATAGTTTGATGCTATCGGAAGATTTTTATAAACGTTTTTTAGATTTTAAGTATATGCTAGTTTATCAATTAGATGCGTTTGTTTTTAAAAATGAATTGAAAGAATGGTGCGATAAAGGCTATGACTATATAGGAGCGCCATGGATTGCTTCACCAAACACCATAGTAAAAAAAATACTTGGAGTGTTCGATTCTAAAAGGAAAAAGGAGCGGAGCAAAATATTTTTTAAGGTCGGTAATGGTGGATTTTCGTTGAGAAACATTCCTAAAAGTTATAAAATAGCGCAAGAAATGAAAAGCGAAATTGAAACTAATTTAAAGCGAGACAAAAACGATTTTTATATCATGGAAGACGTTTTTTGGTGTATAACAGTGCCCAAACATTATCCTGATTTTAGTATACCAGAATATAGAGAAGCCTTAGGTTTTGCAATGGATAGAAAGCCCGATTTGGCATTTAAACTCAACAAAAAAATACTTCCTTTTGGCTGTCATGGTTTCGATAAACCAAAAGTTGAAGGATTCTGGAAAGATATTTTGATTTCAAATTACGTAGGGTAGAAATTTTCCAGGATTACCAATAAAGTTTAATAACTTGTTTTTTTTGAAATTATAATATAAAAAGTAGTTGATAGTAAATACAAATGAAGAATCATATTGAAATTAATTCAGCTTTTAAAAATGATAGTCCCTTTTTTAATCAAATTATTTTAAATTATGATATTGGGGGCACGCCATTTGGCAATCAAGATAGAAATTCATTAAAATTATTTCAATTTAAGGGTATGACTGTTAATGTCAAATCTTTTAGAATCCCAAACATCATCAACCAAATAGCCTATCGTTTTTTTAGAAAAAGTAAAGCGCAGCGCTCTTTTGAATATGCCAATAAACTTACCCAATTGCAAATTGGCACACCGCAACCTATAGCATATTTTGAATATGGAACCCCATTTTTGTTCAAAAAAAGCTATTATATAAGCGAGCACTTACCGTACGATTTAACGTATAGAGAATTAACAACGGATTTAAACTACCCAAACCATGAGGCCATTTTAAGGGCGTTTACACGTTTTACTCATAATTTGCATAAAAACAATGTTCATTTTTTAGATCATTCTCCAGGAAACACCTTGATCCAATTAAATAACGGTGATTATAAATTTTATTTAGTTGATTTGAATAGAATGAATTTTGAACCCATAGATTTTAAAACTAAAATCAAGAATTTTTCAAGACTTACTATTCATAAATCGATGGTTGAAGTGATGAGCGATGAATATGCAAAATGTTCAGGTTATAATTATGAAACTGTATTTAATCTTATGTGGCAATCTACACAAGATTTTCAAGAAAAATTCCATCGAAAAAAACGGTTAAAGAAGAAGATGAAGTTTTGGAAATGATTATTTAGTCGCGGTTGCAGTCGCAATCGCAGTCAAGGATAAACCCATAAACTTTTTAAACCCATAAACTTATTCCCTGCCCCGTCTAAACAACCACAGTTTCACATACCGCATAAAAACAACGTACCCTTGAATGAAGCCAATGGTCAAGCCTACCACGCCATCCCTAAAGCCACTCTGGACAATATAGTGTTTAAAAAATCCCCAAAAAGGCTTCACTACAAAATGATACGGTGTTAATCTGCCCGTTTTTTTATCATAATCCTTGGCTTGCCAAGAGGCGTACCGGTTCATTTTTTCAATGTACTTGTCAAAGGTAATATACGTGTTATGGTATAATTTGTTTTTTAATTTGCCAACAGTACCATTGGCAATAATTTCTTCATGCACATATTTGTCTTCATACTTGCAAAAATCACGTTTGAATAATCTAATCACCGAATCGTTTCGCCAACCACTGTAATGTACGGTTTCGCCCATAAAGTGGTTCAATCTACCAATCCAATAGGCAACCACTTCCTCATTTGGATTTTTTAAAATATCAATGATTTCATTTTTAAGTTCAGGCGTTACGCGTTCGTCAGCATCCACCAATAGAATCCATTCGTGGGTTGCTTGCGGAATCGCCCAGTTTTTTTGGGAAGCGGCGTAATCAAATGGCCGCTGAATCACTTTTACCCCAAGGTCGATGGCTTTTTCATAGGTTCCATCGGTGCTAAAACTGTCAACTACCAAAATCTCATCGGCGAAACGTACTGAAGCGATAACCGCTTCGATATTGTGTATTTCGTTGCCTGTGGGGATGATGGCGGTTAGTTTGGTCATTATAAACTCTTATGTTAAAGAAAAATGAAAAGCTAATTTATGAAAGTCTTAAGTTTCTCAATAAAAAACCTAGGCTTAAATGCTTTGTAAAGTTGTAAAGCGTTTTTTTTCATGCTCTTTTCAGCTTTATTGGAATACAGCTCTGGCTTAAAGTCTTTTAAATGCACATTTACATGGTTGGCGTCTTCAAAGGTTCCCCAAGTAGCTGTGTCAATCCAAGGTGAAAAAATGGCGAATGTTCTAACATGCAATGCTTTTGCCATATTGATAGCGCCACCTTCATTGCCAATCAAAGCATTGCAATGGTAGGTAATGGCTAAAAAATCTCGCAGGTTTTTACCAAAAACATCAAAAGCGATGTGTTTTTGCGTTTCGGGTTTGCATAAATCAAAAATAGCTTTGGCTTCCGTTTTCTGATTGGGAATGTAATTAAATAACACCTGGCCTTTGGTTTGTTCAACAACACAATCGATGACCTCTGCCATATATTCAAATGGATAGGTTTTATTCATACCACTTCCTAAAACACTCACCATATATAATGGTTGGTTTAAACGGATTTGGTGTTTTTCCAAAAAGGATTTACTGGTTTCAATTTCTTCTTCAGATAGAAAAATTTCAGGTTTGCTAGATCTTTTATAGATGCCCAAAGGCTCTAATAATTGCAACCGATTTTCAATAGCCAATCCACTGCGGGAGGTTGCTCTTTTTTTTCGTTTCACATGGTGATGGTACAAAAACGATGTATAATGTTTATGATAGGAAATTTTTGTTTTGGCACCAGAAAACAGCGTGATGAGGTTGCTGGATAATTTTGAATACACATCAATAACCACATCAAATTTTTTCCTTCTTATAACTTTCGCAAGTTTAAAAAGTTCTTTTTTGCTCGACTCAGCTTCTTTTGTAAAAAAGATAAAGTGATCGATGTATGGATTGTTTTCAACCACAGCAAATGTGTGGCTGTTTATCAAGTAATGTAATTCGGCTTGTGGGTTTTCATCTTTAATAGCCTTAAACAAAATACTAGATGTCAACACATCGCCAATCATTTTATTTTGTATGATGAGTATTTTCAAAGGTTTTTATTTAATGACAAATTTTTAGTTGACGGATGACAGATGACCGATGACCGATGACCGATGACCGATAACTGAATACTGCGACTGAATACTGCGACTCCCTATTAAACCGCTACGTCGTTTTCACGAAGTGCATTGTTCAACGATGTTTTCTTATCGGTACTTTCTTTACGTTTCCCAATAATCAACGCACAAGGAACTTGATATTCGCCCGCAGCAAATTTTTTGGTATAACTACCAGGAATCACTACCGAACGTGCAGGTACGCGACCTTTCATTTCAATAGGTGTATCGCCCGTAACATCAATTATTTTCGTGCTCATGGTCAGCACCACATTGGCGCCCAAAACAGCTTCGGTTTCTACACGAACGCCTTCAACAATAATACATCTAGAGCCTACAAATACGTTATCTTCAATAATTACAGGAGCCGCTTGTAAGGGTTCTAAAACACCACCAATACCAACACCACCAGATAAATGGACGTTTTTACCTATTTGTGCACAACTTCCAACAGTCGCCCACGTATCAACCATAGTACCTTCATCTACATAAGCACCAATGTTTACATAACTTGGCATTAAAATAGTGCCACGGGAAATATAAGCACCATGTCTTGCAACGGCATGAGGCACCACACGAATCCCTTTTTCAGCATAACCTCTTTTTAACGGAATTTTATCGTGGTATTCAAAAATTCCGACTTCAAAAGTTTCCATTTTTTGTATAGGGAAATATAAAACAACGGCTTTTTTCACCCATTCATTCACTTGCCAACCCTCTTTTACAGGCTCTGCGACTCTTAATTCACCTTTATCCAATAATTCTATAACAGCCCTTATGGCAGCTATTGTTTTTTCATCTTTTAAAAGGTCTCTATTGTCCCAAGCTTGTTCTATGGTTTGTCTTAATTCGGTCATCTGTGTTATAATTTTTGGCAAATATAATAGGTATCGGTTAAAAAACGGGAATGAAACTAGGATAATATGAATTTTAGAATGATTGAAATGATGTCCTTAATCGACCATTTTCATAAAATTGAGAAATCATTTTTCCTTTAAATGAAAAAGATTAACCGATGAACGGCATTTTGAGTGTATTTCGTCTTTTCAATTTAGCAGTTTATCTATTCATCGGTATAAATATGCCGCTCCACTACTAATCGAAAATTAAGTACATACAACTAATTTATTGTGCGTAAGCTTTAATGTGCCTATATATTTGTCTCATCAAACAATAACAAACCGATGAAAACGAATTTCTACTTATTATTAATATTCTTATTAGCTTTCACTTTTGGAAATGCACAAAGCACTACTGAAGTTGTAAATAATGAAATTAACAATACGGTATCTGTTTCCCAAAATGATGATCAAGTTACTGCAACTGTTGAAACTACAACCAATACAGTAAACGAAAATGAGGTTTTGTTGATTGATGCTTCTGATGTAAAAGAATCTATCGCACGTTCAAGCAGTGATATTAAAATTTACTTCAACCGTTTAAGAAATGTAGATAATTTAAATTTAATGTTTCCTAAAATGAACAAAGCTGTTAAGGCTTAATTTAAAACGAGTTCATATTCATATATTATACTAAGGTTAAATCAATTGAAAAGGCTTTCTTTAAAAGAGAGCCTTTTTTAATTTTATGCCGTATTTTTGCATTAAACAGATTTTATGGCTCGAATTTTAGCAATTGATTATGGTATGAAACGCACTGGTATTGCCGTAACTGATGCATTGCAAATTATAGCTTCAGGACTTACAACCGTTAATACCAACGAGCTTCTTCTTTTTTTAAAAGAATATGTTGCTAAAGAAGATGTTGAATTGTTTATAGTAGGAGAACCAAAGCAGATGGATAACACGGCATCAGAAAGTGAAGCGTTGATTATCCCTTTTTTGGAAAAACTACAGAAACAATTCCCTCATATTCCCATGCAACGTGTGGACGAACGTTTTACTTCCAAAATGGCATTTCAGACCATGATAGATAGCGGATTGAAAAAAAACCAACGGAAAAATAAAGCGTTGGTTGATGAAATTAGCGCAACACTTATTCTTCAAAGTTATTTGTATTCCAAACATTGATGGTGCAAATTTATTCGAGTAAGGTTGAATGGTCTTATTTCCATTCATGATTTTTCGTTTTTAAATTTGTGTGAATTCCTGAAATTCGTGTCTTATTCATTTAGAATTCCTAAATAAGTATTGTATTTTTGCACCAAATAACAGAAATTCCAACCATGATTTTACCCATTGTAGCCTATGGCGACCCTGTTTTGAAAAAAGTGGGAGTCGATATTAGTAAAGAATATCCAGATTTCGATGTGCTTCTCCAAAACATGTTCGAAACCATGTATAATGCTTTTGGCGTTGGTTTGGCAGCACCTCAAATAGGTTTGGCCATTCGACTTTTTATTGTGGACACCACGCCATTTTCTGATGATGAAGATTTAACCGCCGATGCACAAAAGGAACTAAACGGTTTTAAACGTGTTTTTATAAATGCCAAAATAGTGAAGGAAGAAGGCGATGAATGGGCGTTTAACGAAGGCTGTTTAAGTATCCCGGATGTGCGCGAAGATGTGTTTAGACAACCAACGGTAACCATGCAATATCTTGATGAAAATTTCGAACCACATACCGAAGTTTTTAATGGTTTGATAGCTAGGGTAATACAGCATGAATACGACCACATTGAAGGTGTTTTGTTTACCGATAAACTATCAAGTTTAAAAAAGCGTTTAATAAAAGGAAGACTTACCAACATATCCAAAGGAAAGGTTGATGTAGATTATAGAATGCGCTTTCCCGACCAAAAAAAGAAACGATAATATTTGCAATACACCTATAAACAAGTGATATTTGTCACTTTCAAAAAATAATTTATGAGTTTAGAAAAAGTACTTGCCATAGCAGGAAAACCAGGATTATACAAATTAATTGCCCAAACACGTGGTGGTTTTGTAGCTGAATCATTAATAGATAAAAAGCGATTATCGGTTAGTGTTCAACAAAATGTGAGTGTGTTGAGCGAAATTGCTATTTACACTTTAAGCGAAGAAGTGCCTTTAAAACAAGTGCTTAAAAACATCAAGAAAAAAGAAAATGGTGGACAAACTTCTGTTAAAGCAAAAGACAGTAAAGACAAATTAGAGGAATATTTCTTTGAAATTTTACCTGATTACGATGAAGATAGGGTATATGTTAGCGATATTAAAAAGGTAATACAATGGTATAATTTATTGCAAGAGCATAAGATGCTGGATTTAGAAGACGAATCTAAACCTAAAAAAAATAAAGTAAAGGACGAAGAAGAGTAAATAAATACTTCGTTTTCATTAAATTTAAGGCATGGTTTCAAAACAGGAATCATGCCTTTTTTAATTAGTGATTATGAGCATTTCAAAGAAAACAATTGGTAATATCATTTTTTTAGTGGTAATAGCGGTATTGATTATTCCACAAACAAGGCAACCCATCCAAGTTTTAATGCATAAGGCTTTGGCTTTTGTAAAACCTGTAACAGTACGTACCGAGAAACTTGCCAAATTGCCTAATTACAACTGGAAGTTAGCTGATGAAAACAATGCTGTTTTTGATTTTGAAGAAGCTAAAGGACAAGTGGTTTTAATTAATTTTTGGGCCACTTGGTGTCCGCCATGTATTGCTGAAATGCCCAGTATGCAAAAGCTTTATGATGATTACCAAAATAAAATCGTGTTTCTTTTTGTTACCAACGATCCGTTTAGCGCCATCGACCCCTTTTTAACAAAACACAATTACACTTTTGAAGCGTATAGACCAGCAGAAGATTATCCGGAGTTTTTCAATATATCCACCATTCCCAGAACTTTTTTAATAGATAAAGATGGTAATGTTGTAATAGATGAAAATGGCGCAGCCAATTGGAATAGTAATTCAATTAGAAAAACTATAGACGGATTGCTTGAATAATATTTAAGAATATACCAAAAATGTAATTAAGCTCAAATCATTCATAACAAATCCCTTCAATAAGTCCTCCCCTTTTTTCAAGGGGAGGTGCCGAAGGCGGAGGGGTTAAAAGTTGCGATTTCGAGAATATGGGATGTTTTTGTCATTTACTAAGAAATAATATATAAAAAACTTGAAAATGAATATAGTTGTTTTAGATGGTTATACGTTAAATCCTGGGGATTTAAGTTGGGATAAATTTAGAGAGTTTGGAGATTTAAAAGTTTGTGACAGAACCGATTTTAATCCAGACGAGGTTTTAAAAAATATTGGTACTGCAGAAATTGTTTTTACAAATAAAACACCTTTGCCAAAGGACGTGCTTAATAAAGCTTCAAACTTAAAATATATAGGTGTTTTGGCTACGGGTTTTAATGTGGTAGATATTGCAGCAGCCAGAGATTTAGGCATAACCGTTACCAATGTGCCAGTTTACAGCACCACTGCCGTGGCACAATTTACCATGGCTTTACTTTTGGAAATGTGCCACCAAGTTGGTGATCATGATAATGCGGTTCAACAAGGTAACTGGACAGCATCGTTGGATTTTTGTTTTTGGAATTCCCCACTTATAGAATTGTCAGGAAAAACCATGGGTATTATTGGTTTTGGCAGGATTGGGCAAGCCACTGCAAAACTAGCACAGGCATTTGGGATGGATATTTTGGCTTATAATAGAAGCAAAAACATGGAATTGGAATCGGCTACCTGTAAGTATGTGGAATTGGATGAACTATTAAAATCATCCGATGTTATTAGTTTACATTGTCCGTTATCAGAATCCAATAAAGGCATGATAAATAGTGATGCTATTTCTAAAATGAAAGATGGCGTGATGATAATCAATACTTCCAGAGGTGGATTAATTCATGAATCAGATTTAAAAGATGCCCTCAATTCTGGAAAAGTAGCAGGCGCAGCAGTGGACGTAGTTTCTGTGGAACCTATTAAAGCAGATAACCCATTACTTTTGGCTAAAAATTGCATTATTACACCTCATATTGCGTGGGCACCCAAAGAGTCTAGAAGCAGATTGATACAAACGGCCGCTGAAAACTTGGAAGCTTATTTGGAAAGTAAACCTGTGAATGTGGTGAATAGATGAGTAAAGCATTTAGTTGCGTAAAATTTAAACTAACATTCGGTTGTTAATTAAAATTTTGGAATAAAGCTAAATCATTTAAATAGATAATTATCTTTACAATATGTACAGAGAAAAACTAAAATTTATTGACCTCTTTTGCGGAATTGGGGGTTTTAGAGTAGCTTTTGAGCAAGCTTGTGAGGAAAATGATATTCAACCAGATTGTGTGTTTTCTTCGGATATTGACAAATATGCCCAAGAAAGTTACGAAGAAAACTTTGGGGAAAAACCTTTTGGTGATATAACCAAAATTAATGAAAACGATATTCCAGACCACGACATTCTTTTTGGCGGATTTCCGTGCCAACCTTTCAGTATCATCGGACAAATGAAAGGTCTAAACGATACACGAGGAACATTGTTTTTCGATATTGCGAGAATAATAGAGGCGAAAAAACCAAAAGCCTTTATTTTGGAAAACGTCAAGCAACTTGTTGGACACGACCAAGGAAAAACTCTAAAAGTCATTGTTCAATCTTTAAAGGATTTGGGTTATCACGTTCAGTATAGTGTTTTAAACGCTCTTGATTACGGTTTACCTCAAAAGCGTGAAAGAGTTGTAATAGTTGGACACAGAGAACCAATTATGTTCACATTTCCAAATCCCGAAAAACCTTATAAATCATTAAACGAAATACTGGAAACCAAGGTTGACGAAAAATACTTTGCTTCCGATTTTATTCAAGAAAAACGAAAAGACAAACACCAATCTTCCTATTATCCATCAATTTGGCACGAAAATAAATCGGGCAATATTTGTTCATATCCTTATTCTTGCGCACTTCGTTCGGGAGCTTCACACAATTATCTTTTGGTAAATGGCGAAAGACGTTTGACACCAAGAGAAATGTTTAGACTACAAGGATTTCCGGATTGGTATAAAATTGTTGTGAGCGATGCGCAAGCGAAAAAACAGGCTGCTTAAAAATTTATGATAAAATCCATACGTAAAAAATCAATTCTTGTTGGACTCTTTCTTTCAAAATTCGATAAAAAAGGAATTGCATCATTAGGCTTGCAAAGTTTTACAGAGGCTTTCAATGTTTTAGGACTTGCAATTGGAGCGAAACCTGCTTCAATCAAAAACTATCGTGATGAATTTGACCCATATTTTCCGAATAATAGAAAAGGTTGGCACAAAAGAGAATTTAGAGAATATTGTCAAACAATTTATAAAGAATATTCAAATTTAGATTTTTTAACTTTTCAAAAATTGATTAAGTCTTTTACAATTGACAATTATGACATAGAAGAAATTATTGCTCAAACTGATGAATCAGAAAACTTAAATGCTGTTGCGAAAAGATTATTGACAGGCAATGCGGCAGAGAAATATTTTATTAACAATTATAATTCAATATCAAATTTTGATGGCTTCAATTTAAAACAAACTACAAATTTAGCTTGTGGTTTTGATTTTAAATTATCAAACGACAATGATTTTTATTGTGTTGAAGTAAAGGGAATTTCTAAATCTTCTGGAAACATTTTATTTACTGAAAAAGAATATAAAATGGCAGAAATTTATAATGATAAATATTGTCTTTTCGTTGTAAAGAATTTTGTTGAAAAACCATACCACGAATTTTTCTTTAACCCGTTATCGAGTAATTTAATTTTTAAAAGAACAGAAACTCAAATTACTCAAATAAATTATAATACATCATTATGAAAAACAAATGGGAATGTCATTTATGTGCAAAAGAATTTTCATTAAAAAAAATGATTTCTGGTTTTTTAGGCAACTTTCATCCTATTTGCAAAAAATGCGCTGATAAATGTATTTCTGAAAATAATATTCATAAAAAGAGATTAACTTTTCATTATAAATATGGAGAAATAAAAATGTGTGAAGGAGTTCCTGTAGAATCAAATTTATATAATCAAAATTAAGAACAGTCAATAAATCGGTTGCTGCCTTCCCACTAAACCAATTCAATTCAGATTTTCCGTACTTACTCGGACAAGAAATCGTCTACCTTTTGGCAAGTAAAGGACGTGGCGACCTCGAAGGTTCAGAATGGGAACAAATCTTCGCAATTTGCATCGGAGCAGATTGGAAACCTTCAAACGTCGGACTTGACGATGTTGTAATGGGAAACACAGCTTGGGGCGCAAAATCTGTAAAGTCTTCATTAAAAGATTTTAAAAATCTAAAACAAATCCGACTTATTTCGGGCAGAAATTCACCAATCTATTCATATGGCGGAACAATCGACATAACTGCTGACCCAAATGAAATTGGCGAACAGATTTTGGAAATTTGGAACGAACGAGTTTCAGCAGTTCGCGAAAAATTCAAGAATTTACGAACTGTTGTTCTTGTCAAATCAAACGACCTTTCACAAGTTGCAGTTTTTGAGTTTGATACAATCAGATACGACCCAGAGCTGTACGATTTTCTTTGGAATCCACGAGGAAATTTGGAAGGTTTCGTGAAAGGAACTAAAACCAAACGCTTTACTTGGCAACCACACGGTTCACAATTTACAATCCACGAGCCTGTTCCTGAACATACGTTGATTTTAACTATCAAGCAACCTGAAAGATTGGACAAGGAAAAAATTCTTGACGCAATCGGATTTGATAAGTCTTGGGTAACAATAGAACGGAAATAAAAACTTTGCATAGCAAAGTATGCTGATTTTTTTTAATTATTGGCTCTATAAAACAGAAAAAAGCTTAATCTGAAGATAAAATATTAGAACTCTGAAAATACTAAAAGAGATGCTTAACTACACATAATCATAAACAAACCATTGTTAAAACGTCTTAAAAAAAGCTTTTATAAAAGACCATGAAAATAAAGACCACATGATGCTGATTTCTTCAAAAAAAGTGGATTCTTCGTCCAAAAACCTAAACATGGTTTTAGTGGAGTTTTTGTCGTAAAACTGTTGAAAGATCCATTCACCTTTATGGTTTTCATCTTTTAAGACATTTAAAAAAACCCTGTCGTAAAATTTAAATCTTTTTTTAAATAAATTTTCTGATGGCGTCTTGTGGGATTTTATATTATCAATAATTTTTGCTACTTTTTTTTCGGTATGTTTAAAAGAATATCCCGTAGAGCCTTTAACCCAGCCACCACCTGTGCCAATTTTTGTAATGCGTTTTGAGTTTGATTTTTCAAAAGGAAAATCCGTCATGGGAATTTTCCCCATTTCAGTTTCAACAATGGTATAGGCATCAATTTTCAAAAATGTTTCAATGTAGCTTTTAATGAAGGTATCATATACGTTTTCATCTACCAGATTTTCCGTAAAATAAGTAAACTCCACTAAAGCTTGGTTTTTAGAAAAAGGCAACATGTATGTAAATGTGGTTTGGTTGCCATCTTTCAACCTATAATCCATCATTATCAGTTTGTTTTCATCAAAAACATCCTTTTCGGTTTTTATAATCCAACCTTTAAAATGCTGAATGATTTTCACATAGTTCGATGGGGCATTAAAAAATTCATTGGGAATGGTACTATCAAACACATGTGTGGCGGTATAGGTTTTTTGGTTTGTTTTTATAAGTGCCACATCATTTTCTTCAATTGAAATAACTTCTTCCAATATAAAATGGATGTTTTTTTTTGACTTTAAAATATGCTTTGCTTCATTATAAAAATCGATGGACCGAATGGATTTGTAAGTGTATGGAAGTAGATTGAGTTCAATATTTTTTTTGGAGGTGTAAATAGCAGCGTGTTTCCACGATTTGTGTGTGATTTTGTTCCATTGAGAAATTCCAGTTTCCCAAAAACTCCAAGTTTTATCGTTGGTGGTTTTATCAGATTTATCGAATAAAGCAATTTGTTTATCATCAAAAAATGGGTCTGAAGCAAATTTTAAAGCTAATTGTAAACCTGCTAGACCATTTCCAATAATAATATAATCGAAATGGGAGTGATGGGACATTTTAAATGTAGAAACTATTTTTTGAAGTATTTAAAAGGAACAAAAAGCATCCCGAAGCATTCACCATCTTCTTTATTGATGTGTTTGTGGTGCATTTTGTGTGCGCGCCTAACACCTTTTGCGTACCAATTGTTGGCATTTCTAAACAGTTTAAAGCGTTGGTGAATAAATATATCGTGCACTAAAAAGTAGGATAGCCCATAAGCGAAAATACCAAGGCCAATAGGCAGCCCCGCCCAAAAACCCTCATACTTCCACAATAAGAAACAGCTAATGCTTACAATGGCATAAAAAATAAAGAAAGCATCATTGCGTTCAAACCAACTATCATGGTCTTTTTTATGATGGTCTTTATGTAAACGCCATAAAAAACCATGCATAATGTATTTATGGGTAAACCACGCCATAAACTCCATAAAGCAATAGGTTGCTAAAAAAATGACTATCCAAAGTACCGTTTGCATGGTATAAATTTACATTAAATTTAGTTGATATTTAACATAACCGCGCATCAATAATTCCACTTTTTTAGGGTTTGAAACCCGTATTCTGGCATGTCTAATTTGTAGTGCAGGTGTTTTTTTGAGTTTTTTTAGTAATTGTTTGTAGTATCTGTAAGCCATAAAAACGCCAAATTTAGCTTCTATGGGCAGTTTTTTAATACCGCTCAATCCCTTTTCAAAATCCTGTTCAATATCATCAATAATATGCTGTTTCGAATTTTCGTCCAAATTATTCAAATCCACATTGGGAAAATAACTTCGGTTCAATTCATCAAAATCCGCCTTTAAATCCCTTAAAAAATTTACTTTTTGAAAAGCAGATCCTAAAGACATCGCAGTATCTTTTAGTTCTTTATATTTTTCATCATTGCCTTTTACAAATACCTTTAGGCACATCAAACCAACCACATCAGCCGATCCATAAATATAGGATTTGTATTCATCTTCGCTTAAATAAGCATTTTTGTGTAAATCCAAACGCATGCTTTTCATAAAAGAATCCACCAAATTTTTATCAATATTATATGTGTGAAACGTGTGCTGAAATGCATTTAAAATAGGATTTAAACTTATTTTGTGGTTTAAGGCATGTTCTAAATCCTCAGAAAACCGGTTGAACAATGTTTCTTTATCGTAGCCGTGGAATGAGTCCACAATTTCATCAGCAAATCTTACAAAACCATAAATGTTGTAAATATCCATTCTAATGGAAGTAGCAAGCATTTTGGTTGCAAACGAAAAAGAAGTGCTGTACGTTTTGGTTACAATTTTGCTGCAATTGTATGATACGGTATCGAATAATGCTTTCATATGGTATCTAATTATTGTTTTTTAACGGTCATATGGTATCGCTTTTTCTCAATTGTATTTGCTTGTGCAAATTTGTTTTTATTAGCGATTTCATGTGCAATGTAATTATTGTTTTTTATCCCGATAGCTATCGGTAGTCATATGGTATCGCTTTTTTATCAATTGTATTTGCTTACGCAAATATGTTTTTATTAGCGATTTCATATATTATGATGTTTTATTACTAAATCTGCTACTAATTTTCCGGAAATCAATGATGGGGGTACACCAGGCCCAGGAACGGTTAACTGACCCGTAAAAAATAGATTCTTCACTTTTTTACTTTTCAATTTGGGTCGTAAAAACGCCGTTTGGGTTAGGGTGTTGGCCATTCCATACGCATTTCCTTTGTACGAATTATAGTCTTTTATAAAATCATTAATACAAAAGCTTTCCTTGCATATAATGTGATTTTTTACGTTTTGGGAGGTTAAATTTTCAAAACGATCCATGATTTTATTAAAATAAGTTTCCCGTAATTCTGTGGTGTCTTCCAAACCCGGCGCTAGTGGAATTAAAAAAATACCCGCTTCTTTCCCTTCAGGTGCTGCATTCCCATCGGTTATACTTGGAAAACTGGCATAGAATAAGGGGTTTTCAGGCCATTTTGGCGTATCATAGATGGCTTCGGCATGTACATCAAAATCAACATCAAAAAATAAAGTATGATGATTTACATGGATCAGTTTTTTATCGAAACCCACATAAAATAGGAGGGAAGAAGGCGCAAATGTTTTTTTGTTCCAATAGTTTTCAGAGTATTGCCTATCTGTTTTTTGTAAAAGCGTTTCCGTGTGGTGGTAATCTGCACCGCTCACCACAATATCAGATTTATATTCAATACCGTTTGAAACAAGACCTGTTGCTTTGCCGTTTTCGACCCGTATTTTTTCAATGGGAGCATTTGTTTTTATGGTAACACCAAGTTCTTTCGCTAAAGATTCCAAAGCCAGTATCACTTGGTACATGCCTTTTTTTGGGTGAAAGGTGCCCAATCCAAAATCGGCATAATTCATAAAATTGTAAAATGATGGCGTATCACTTGGCTTGGCACCCAAAAACAATACGGGAAATTCTAGGATTTTTACCAGCCTATCGTTTTTAAATTCTTTTCTAACATCTCTTTTAATGGTGCTGAAAAACTGGTTTAACTTATTGATAGTGGCAAAAGTTACCAATTCCAATGGGGAAACCCCCGGGTTGTAAACCAAATCTTTGATGGCTATATCATAATTGCTTTTTGCCTTGGCTATAAATTGTGTAAGCTTTTTAGAGCTACCGGGTTCTTCATTTTCAAAAGCAATCTTAATCTTATTGAACGTGTCTTCAATGGTTATAAAGTCATCTTTTCCAAAATAAACGCTGTAGGCAGGATTTAGCTTTTCTAAAGCGTAGTAATCGGAAGGTTTTTTATTGAAATCGTTAAAAAAGCGTTCAAAAACATCGGGCATCCAATACCATGTGGGGCCAATATCAAAAGTAAAACCATCTTTAACCAGTTGTCTTGCTCGACCACCAATAGTAGTGTTTTTCTCAAAAATAGTTACATGATATCCTGCTTTAGCCAAATAGCACGATGCCGCTAACGAAGAAAAACCAGAACCGATAATATTAATAGTTGATTTCATATTGTTTAACAAATATATAATAAAGTTAAACAATAAGCAAGTTAATTAAAGTTCTTTAACTAAATTTTCTATTGAATTATATAATGATATATTTTTTGGAAGGTCGTTTTCACTGTAGTTGGATAGTTTTTGTCCCAACAATAACAATTTACTGTTTTCCTTGTTTAATAACAAATCACTGAATTGTTGCAGATATGGCGTTATGTTTTCTTCTTCAGGATAAATAGTGAAATAGGATACGAAGGTAATGTCGTCAAAAAAATCAAAAAAGTCTGTTAAGCTTTCCATAGGCACGCTTTCTCCCAAAAAAATGGTATGTTTTCCTTTGCTCCGTAATTCGTAATTTAAATACAATAAACCAATATCATGTATTTCATGGTCAGGTAAAAACAGTACATAGGTGTTAGATACCGGTTTTGGTTCTAAACTTTGTAGGCGTTCTATGTTTATAAGGATTTTTTGTTTTATCAAAACAGAAATAAAATGCTCGTGCGCGGGCGTGATGGTGTTGGTTTGCCATAGTAAGCCTATCTCATTTAATAAGGGAAGAAAAACGGAATAGAATATTTGGTTGAATGATTTGTATTCAAGCAGGTTATTGTAGGTGTTGTAAAAAAGTACCTGGTCAAAATTAAGCATCGACATTTTCAAAGCATTAATAGCATGGTCTTCCACCTTGCCCCTAGATGCCATTTCTCTGACCTTAATAGGGATTTCTTCTTCTTTAAGATTGGCTATTTTAGAAATTTTTAAACCATTATTGTTTAAATATGAAATATTGAGAAGCTTTTGAAAACTTGAAATGCTGTAATTTCTAATATTGGTGTCACTTCTATCTGGGCTAAGTAAATTATAGCGTTTTTCCCAAATTCTTATGGTGTGCGCTTTAATACCCGTAAGGTTTTCAAGATCTTTTATACTAAAGCTAACTTTGATATTGTTCATCAATAATTATTTTAAGTTAAACAAAAATATGTATATTAATTGATTAAATCGATAAACAACGGAGATTTTAATTTTTAAATGAAGAACTGTGGGATGAATTAAGAAGATATACCGTTATTATTTCGACGGAAATTATGAGCTATTAAAACCCACTGCTGGGAATAAATAAAAGTGCGCACGAGAAGACTCGAACTTCCACATCCTAAGCGAATACCAGCCCCTCAAGCTGGCGCGTCTACCAATTCCGCCACGTGCGCATTATCATTTCAGTAAAAATAAATCAAGCTATTTGTGCTTAAAATTTTCTGTTTAACACATTACATGTTAAATAGGTGAAATAAACTTTTTACGGTGCAAATATAAATAAATTGAGTTACCAATGCAGTCAATTTTTGGGTTTAATTCAGCAAAGTTTGCGTCGCAATAAAAGAGGGTTTCTATTTTATGGTTTGTAAACACGGGTCCAAATTGTATATTTTTTCACAAACATTATCGTTATAATATCAGAAAAAATGGTGTCAGTTAGTTATGTCCAACCTTCAAATTCACAGAAGATTCTATTTTTTGACACAATAGTACTGGTAATTGATATAAAACTACTGGCTAATTAAGTACTTCATTATTAAATTTGTTGAAGTGTTATTAGGGGATCATATAAAATTTCCATCTCCTGGTAAAGTAATGCCATGATGAAGATTGCTCATATAGTATCAGCTTTAATTTTAAAAACAAGAACATGTTCAGTATGAAGCCCTTAATGTTATTAAGTTTAGTCATTCTTTCAAGTATATCTGTTAAAACCGAATCAGATTTCAAGCAAAAGATTCAAGTCAAAAAAACATATAATATTGTGGATTTTGGTGCCATTGCAGACGGGAAAACCTTAAACACCACAGCCATACAGGCAACCATTGATGCGGCTTTTAAAAATAAAGGAGGAACCGTTGTTTTTCCCGACGGAACATTTTTATCGGGCAGCATCAACATGAAAAGTAATGTGGATATCTATCTTGAAGCAGGAGCAGTGCTACTGGGAAGTACCAACCCAGAAGATTACAAACCTATGGAAACCCTGGGCAGACCGACTTCCCCCAAAAATGATGACAACTCGCAACTGGCATTGATTTTGGCACATAAAGCCAATATTATCCGATAAAGGAATGATTGACGGTCAATGTAGGGAATTGGCTTTGAGTATTGACAGTTTGCACCATGCCGGTGTTCGTATCGATCCCAATTATAGCTACGCAAACATGCGGCCCAATGAAACTGTTCTTCCTAAATTATTCCGATTTTCGCAATGCAACCAAGTTCAAATAACCGATTTAAACATTAAAAGTGCCGCGTGTTGGGGCTTATCGTTTGAACTATGTGACAATCTAACCCTTGATAATCTAAAAATAACCAACCGCGCTTTTTGGAACAATGACGGGATGGATATTACCGATTGCAAAAACGTTAAAATCATCAATTGTGATGTTGATTCCGCCGATGATGGCATCTGCTTAAAATCCTATTATCCGGGCTATTTCAACGATACTATTTATATCGCCAACTGTACTATTCGGTCCAGTGCCAGTGCCATTAAATTTTGAACGGCTTCCTATGGCGGCTTTAAAAATGTGACTATTGAGAATATTAAAATATATGATACATTTCGTTCCGCCATTGCCTTGGAATCTGTTGATGGAGGCATCATAGAAAATATAAACATAAGCAACATGCAAGCCATCAATACAGGAAACGCCATTTTTATCCGTTTGGGGCATCGTGATGGTGAAACACCTGGCATCATACGAAATGTTCACATTAAAGATGTAAAAGTACAAGTGCCTTTCGGGCGACCCGATATTGATTATGATATGCGTGGGCCCGCAGTTCCTTTCTTCCACAACCCATTCCCATCATCTATTGTGGGCATTCCCGGATATCCTGTGGAAAATGTGGTGTTGGAAAATATAGAAATATCCTATCCGGGCAGAGCGTCCAAAGGGATGGCTTATGTGCCTTTGAGCAGATTGGATCACGTGCCTGAAAACATAAAAAATTATCCTGAATTTGACATGTTTCGCGAGTTACCAGCTTATGGATTGTATGCAAGGCACGCCAAAGGCCTGATTTTTAAAAACGTTAAACTGACCTTGGATGATGAAGATTTCCGTCCTGCGTTTGTTTTTGATGACGTGGATGGCATCACGATGGGTCAGGTCGAAGTGCCTGAACCCAATAAAGACCAAATTATTTTGTATAAATCGATAAATGCCCAATTTGATGCTAAGTTACTTCTTACGGCTAAAGAAGTAAGCCCTCAATAGCTTGACCCCAATAATGTTTTGGCAGAATGCCCACATTCCATAATGGTGCCCCAAATAGATGTTTGGGTATAACTCCTACGGAGTATAATATTAGGCCCCCATCTGTTTCTACAATACTTGATGCCCTACGGGCAAAACAACTATTCCCTTAAAAAAGATGTGGGTATGCGGTAGCTGCCGGTAGGCAAGTTTTAGAAAACAGAAAAAGTCAAAATGAGTACAATGTAGCACAACTTAAAGCCATAATGATCAATACTCTAATTTAACAATACCCCTAACATTATCAAGTGTTTTGATCAGTTGTCTGCTAAACTCAAAACCCATGATGTCGCTTTCGGTTTTTCCTTCGCGAAGAAGATTATTGAAGTGTATGGTTTCAAAATTATAGCCAATGGTTGAGTAACCAAAATCCATGATTTTTTCTTTCTTATCCTTTATTAATGAAACTGTAGTAGGCGAAAAAAAGCCTCCGTTAATTTTGATGGTTCCTTTTTCACAATAAAAAATGGCTTCGGTGGGTGTTTTCTCTAAAAGCGTGCTTTTCAATAATGCAGTAACGCCATTATCGTATTTAAAAATCATGTTGCAAGACGAATCTGCCCCGTTATCAAAAAAAGTTGCAGATGCATTTATCTCTTTTGGAATTCCCAAAGTTGATAACGCTGAAAAAATAGGGTAGATACCAATATCCAGCAAACTACCACCTCCCAACGATTTTTTAAAGAGTCTTTTTGAATCGTCAAAACCTCTATAAAACCCAAAATCGGCTTCCACTTTTAAAACTTTGCCAAAAGCTTCGTTTTTAATTTCTTTTAAAACATATTGATAGTGCGGTAGGAAATAAGTCCAGAGCGCTTCCATTAGCAACACGTTTTTTTCTTTGGCTTTTGCAATCATTACATCAACCTCTTGGGCATTCATGGCAAAAGGCTTTTCACATAACACCGCTTTACCATGGTTTAAACAAAGCAAGGTGTTTTCTTTATGCAATGCATGGGGCGTTGCTATATAAACGGCATCAATATTGGGGTTGTTTGCCAAGGCTTCATAACTATCGTAGGCTTTAGTCGCGTTATATTTTGTTGCGAATTCATCGGCATTTTCTTGAGACCTGGACGCCACTCCATAGAGTTTGGCATCTGGAACGGTCAATAGGTCTTGGGCAAATTTATGGGCGATATTCCCCAACCCTATAATGCCCCAGTGTATGATTTTCTTTTGGAATCCTTCTGCCATACTTTCAATTAAAATTTAATTAAAGATAGTAATTATAAAAGTCAGTTGATAAAATAAAAGTTCAATTTAAATATTTTGTTGTTTAGTCTTAAATTTCTGTATATTAGTTAAAAATCCCCTGCTAGCGCTCGTTTGTAACGAGTGCCGTTACAGATCTGTCTGCCGACTCTTAGGTTTTCAGTCTGTTTTAAAATCCGATGGTATTTCGGTACATCGTGGTTTCATGGTCTGTTGAAAGATGCACGCCAAAGTAATAACAATCATGCAGCCAACAAAATTCAGCCATAAAAAGGGTAAATTGATAAATTCGTATTCATTTAAAAAAAACAACCCAATAACAATAACCTGAGTGATTAACGCCGCAATAAAAACCGCATGCCCTTTTACGGATTTGAAGAAAAAAGCCAATAGGAAGATACCCAAAACATTGCCATAAAAAATAGAACCAATGATGTTTACCAACTGGATTAAATTTTCGGCAAGATTTGCAACTCCGGCAACTCCAATAGCAATGATGCCCCAACCAAACGTAAACCATTTGGATGCCTTTACCATGTGCTCTTCTGTTTTTTCGGAGGTGTTCCGTTTGTATAGATCAATGGTGGTGGTGGAGCCCAAAGCGTTTAACTCACTGGATGTGCTGGACATGGCGGCACTCAATATAACCGCCAATAATAAACCAATGAGTCCGCGAGGTAAATTGTTCAATATAAAATGAATGAACACATAATCCTTATCGTTGCTCTCCACTTTTATGTTTTGGTCTTTAGCAGCTTTATCAATGAGATTTCTGGCTTCGTTTCTTATGGAATCACTTGTTTTATTAGATTGTGAAATATAGGTTGGGGAATTTGTGTTTTCAGAATTTAAAAATGAAGTTATAAGGGCTTGTTTCCCATTAAAAATTGCTTGCTGTTCTTTTTGGAGCGATTGGTATGCATCGGCATATTCCGAATTCAAAACAAGCTCGGTCGCTGTTGGGTTAAAATTCACAGGTGCTTCATTAAACTGATAAAAAACAAACACCATAACACCAATCAGTAGAATAAAAAACTGCATTGGCACTTTTAACAATCCATTAAAAATCAAGCCTAATTGCATTTCCTTTACCGACTTACCAGACAGATACCGCTGCACCTGACTTTGATCCGTTCCAAAATAGGAGAGCATTAAAAAGGTACCGCCAATAATACCGCTCCAAAAGGTATAGCGGTTATTTAAATTGAATGAAAAATCCAAAATTTTCATTTTCCCGCTTGCTCCAGCAATACTCAAGGCTTTGGTAAAAGTGATGTCCTGAGGGAGTTTGTCAACAATTAAAAAGAAAGCCACCAGCATACCAATAAATATTACCACCATTTGATGCTTTTGGGTCACGTTTACAGCACGCGTTCCACCAGAAACCGTGTAAATAATAACCAATAAACCAATAATGATGTTAAGTGTTAACAAATCCCAACCTAACACTACCGATAGGATAATGGCAGGCGCAAAAATGGTAATGCCCGCAGCCAACCCACGCTGTATTAAAAATAGAATAGCGGTTAGGGTTCTGGTTTTTAAATCGAAACGGTTTTCTAAAAATTCGTAGGCAGTGTACACTTGCAAGCGGTGGTATAGCGGAATAAAAACCATACAAATAACCACCATGGCAATAGGCAAGCCAAAGTAGAATTGCACAAAACCCATACCATCGTTAAACGCTTGCCCTGGTGTGGAAAGAAAGGTAATGGCACTGGCTTGGGTTGCCATGACCGATAGCCCAATGGTCCACCATTTTGAGGTGTTTCCACCTTTTAAATAGTCTTGCACATTTTTACTGCCTCTGGTTTTCCAGGTGCCATAAACAACTATCGCCATTAAGGTAACGCTTAAAACAACCCAATCTATCCAGTTTAATTGCATATTAAAAGGCTTGCATGATTAAATAAAAAACTATAATATAAATGGCATTGGCTATTAAAACGATGGAGTATAGTTTTAGCCAAGGTTGTTTTATTTGTTTTTGTTTGTTCATGATGTTTATTTATATGAAAATTAGCGAATTTTATAAAAGAAATCTTCGGTTTTTTGTTGACCATAAATTTATAAAATGTACTTTCCTTAAAGCACTTAAACCGCTATTTTTTATATACGGTATTAGCAACTGGCATTAATTCCGAAAGTTTTCTATTTAAATCATTACCACGTAAATTTCGACCAACTATTATTCCATTTCTATCGATTAAAAAATTATCTGGTATTGCTGAAACTCCATAAATTATTGATGCTTTATCGTCGTTTCTCAATTCACTAACGTGTAACCATTTAGTGTTATCTTGTTCAATGGCTTTTAACCAATTAGTTTTTGAATCGTCTCATGATACTGCAAATATCTCAAACCCAAAATCTTTATATTTCTCATAGTTTTTAATAAGGTTAGGGTTTTCAGCTCTACAAGGTTTACACCAAGAAGCCCAAAATTCCAGAAGTACTGTTTTGCCTTTTAGGTCTGACAGTTCACGAATATTTCCGCTTTCATCAGAGATTTTTAGATTTAAAAATTCGTCTCCTATTTGGAGTGCTTTATTCAGTGTAAAATATTCTTTCAACTTTTTACCATAGAATGATGTTTGATTTTTGACAGATAATTTATCGTAAAGTTCCTTAGTTTTTTCTTTTCCCCATTTTTTAGAACCAGACAACAAAAGACTTACACTTATTATATTACTTGGATTATTTTCAATAAATTCTATTTAATCCTATCTATATTACGGTATTCAGTCGCTTCAAGGCGTTTTTTTAGAATTATACTTAAATCCTCCGTCTCTGAACCAATAATTGAAGCATTTTTAAAATCTGTTTTAGAAGCATCAAATATTATTAAACTATTTTCTAACCAAAAAATCTTGGAATTTTGTTTTCCTTTTTCGGATAGCATGATTCTAATTGGTGAACGAGGTAATTTCTTTTTAAAGACAAAAAAATTGTTCTCAACTCTTGCCGTATCTATTAACAACCTATTATCAAAATCAACCAAATAAATAAGCGCGTTATTTGGAATGTCATTTGTTTTACCAGTTAATGTGAAATCCATTTTTTTTTGAGAATAAGAATTGAAAGCTAATCCAATCATTATAAGTGCTAGAATTTTTTCTCTCATTTTTTTTATTTTTTGCTTAATGTTAACTAATCACTAAGCTTCGTGTTTTGCTTTAAATCTTCCTTTCCAATAGAAAGCATATTAGCAAACAATCTATAGGCACCCGAAACACCTTCGGGAAATTCCCTAAAAAAACTTAAACCGGTATACATATAATACCCTTTACCATATTTTGCCACTAATAAACTGCCATCTTTTGGGGTTTCATTTTTATCGTTCATCGATAGGATAGGGGTAAACTCTTTTACAGTGCGGTTGCAGCTAGAAAATATAGCTAAATTATGCGACCAACTAATTTCTCTCAACACTGTTGAGAGTTTCGGGAAATTCTTGTAAGCCTCGTAAAACTGTTTCATTCTCCAGATATTCTTGTCGGAGAATCCTTTTATTTCGGGTTCGTTTTGCTGAATATGTATCGCTAATTCCAACACCACGGAATCACCCCACTCTGCTGTATCAATTTTTTTACTAATGTATTTGCCAATATTCCAATAAAGGTCAATAAGTTCTGCATTAATGACTCTAATCGCTTTTGCCCGTGATTGCTTGATTAGATTAATTATATCCGAAAATCCTTTATCCATATAGTTTCAATAAATAACAAATTTAGTAAATATCGTTCTGTTTTTCGTTTTTAGAACTAATCACTAACCTTACTATTCAGTTTTAAATCTTCCTTTCCTATTGAAAGCATATTAGCAAACAATCGATAAGCACCCGAAACACCTTCGGGAAATTCCCTAAAAAAACTTAAACCTGTGTATATATAATAGCCTTTACCATATTTTGCCACTAATAAACTGCCATCTTTTGGGGTTTCATTTTTATCGTTCATCGATAGGATAGGGGTAAACTCTTTGGCCCATGAACTTGGAAAATACAATCCGCGTTCTTGGGTCCAACCTTCAAAATCTTTTTGCGTGATTTTGTTGGGATAGTTTAAGAGGGGGTGATTCGGATTTAAAAATCGGACTTCGGCATTTTCTTCGGTTACTCGGTCGCTGGATAATTTTAAATCGTAGGGTGCCAAGTTATTGGTAATTAATCCTCTGCTGGTATTGTATTGTACAATCATATTACCACCGTTGGCAACAAAATCGAACAGAAGTTGTTGTTTGAATTCTAAATTTTCAACCGTATTATACGCTCTTATTCCAACTACCACAGCATCAAATCTCTTTAAGGTTTCAGCATTAATGTCTTCTGGCTTCATGGTTAACACGTTGTAACCTATTTGCTGTAAACTTTCTGGAACCACATCACCCGCACCAGCTATGTAGGCTATATTTTCGCCTTTCTTTTTGATATCCAAGCGCACAATCTTGCTTTCGCTGGGAAGTAAAACGGTTTGGAACGGAATGTGTTCGTAGGTTATTTCGATAAGTTCCTTAGTATAATTTTTATCGTTGATATGCACAATCGGACTTATCAAGCCTTCACTTTGGTTTTTTGGTGGAATTATGGTAAATGTCAGCACTTGTTCTTCGCCTTTGTGGGCGATTGATACGTTCTGTTTCTCAGGAAAAACGCTCCAATCTTTGGGATGGCAAACTTCAACAAATCCTTCCAAATTATCGCGTCCTGCTTTAACAACTACAGCAATATCGCGTTGTTTGTCATAGGCAAAAATGATAACCTTTTCTGTGATTTTGGCCGAGGCTTCTGGAATAATTTCAAAAGGATTGTATAGTTCACCCTTATCCGGTTTGGAGTATCTGTAAACAACATCCTTTGTAAAAGTGATGGGCGTATTATTGATTTTTACATTGAAGTTGATTTTAACGCTTCTTGGTGTTTCGGGTAAACCGATAAGCGCTTTGTTTTCAACCTCGTACATCCCTAAAGTCCCTTTTTTGTTCAGCCAATAGGGTGAGGTGTAATCTTCTTTATTTGATATAAAATAATCGGTTTGAAATTTTTCGGATATATTATTTTTTAATTCCAAACTCTCTGCAATGGATTTTCCATCCCCTTGGGAGATACTTTCCAAAACAATATGTTGATTGCTTCTATTTAAAACCTCCATATTTATTTTTACTGTTTGGTTTAAAGTAGTTGATGCGTTTTCAGCGGAAGCTTCCAAATACAAACCGGCGCACATTTCTATAATCGATTTTATCTCGTTTGTTTTTAGGGTTTTCCAATGGGTATCTTCAATAGTTTGAAGCATTTTGTAAGCTTCCATTAATTTGGGGATATGGGTGGAAGGGTCTTTAAAACTGAAATTGTTTTCAATGGCGTAAAGAATATCGCCTATGGCTTTTCCGTCTTTGATGCGATTCCACGACGTATCGACACCTTCAAAAATATTGGTATTATCGATTAAAACATCACCTTTTAAAAACTCTAAATATTCATTTTGGGCACCACGTTGTGATGAACGTCCGAAACCCTGGCTTAAATGTTGGCTGCTGGCTATGGAGGCCATTTCGTTGTTGGACAATCCTTTCAACGGATAATAAGTGCCGACATCAAAACTGATTCTGTTGTCTTTGTTGGCTTCATCAAATGCTTCCTGACTGCTATAAAACCACGAGTTGGTATTAAAAAACAACCGTTTGGGTTTCCAGACGCCAGCGTCTTTTAGCATTTCTGGATACGCGGATCTGTCGTTGGCCAAATCAAAAGCTTCAAAACTTAATAGGGCAGAACTGGTATGATGTCCGTGTGTTGTGCCCGATGTTTTGTGATCGAAGCGGTTGATGACAATGTCTGGTTTAAATTTACGGATAGCCAAAACCACATCGCTCAAAACTTGGTCTTTATTCCAAATTTCAAGGGTTTCTTCAGCGTCTTTGGAATAACCAAAATCGTTGGCTCGGGTAAATAATTGCTCGCCACCATCAATTCGTCTTGCCGCCAGTAATTCCTGGGTTCTTATAACGCCCAATAATTCCCGTATTTCCGGACCGATAAGGTTTTGTCCGCCATCGCCCCGTGTTATCGACAAATAAGCAGTTCGAGCTTTTACATGGTTTTCCATGTAGGATATTAGTCGGGTATTTTCATCGTCGGGATGTGCTGCTATGTATAAAACCGAACCTAAAAAATTAAGTTTTTGAATGGATTCAAAAATCTCTGAAGAGGATGGCGCTGTAGGTTTTTGTGCTTGTAATGTTGAAAAAGTAAAAAGAGAAATTACAAATGAAAGTATAACTTTTTGCATGGTTTTTTTGGTTAGCTAAAAGCCAAATATAATAAAGTTAAGTAGGGGAGATGGTGGTTTTAATGATTATTTAACGTTAAAAAAAGTGGTTAATTACTAGTTGGGTGTCAATTAAGCAATCAAACAAATTTGTATGTTTTACTTTAGTACATGACAAAATTTTAAATAAGAAGTTCAAATCATTAAAAATGGGTGTACGACAAATTTCCATTTTCCAAAAAATATTATCTTTGACCTAAAAACCGATGAGCAGAAAATCACAAGCAC
>NZ_JBFVFE010000018.1:0-71187 GCF_052728615.1 Mariniflexile sp.
AATGTGTTAGTTAAAAAGATGGTTGAAAATGATAAAACAAGAACAAAAGTAAGTGTTACCTAAACGCCTATACCTATTAGTTTAAGTTTCAGTAGAGCAATATAAATATATTAAATATCACTTCGTACTAAAAGTATAAAAAAATTATGCACGCATAGTATAATTTAACAAAAAAACCTCCGGAGAACAATGTTTTCCATAAAAATAACGCCTTTAAATAAGAAATTGCCATGGCTTAAACTTAGCCATGGCAATTTAAATATCGATATTTTAATGGTTTTTTTAGTTACTCTACAGTTACGGATTTTGCCAAGTTACGCGGCTGATCCACATTTTTGCCTAACAGGACCGCTATATGGTATGATAATAATTGTAACGGAATGGTTGTTAATAACGGCGATAAAGATTCCAGCGTTTCCGGGACTTCAATAACGTGGTCTGCAAGATTTCTAACTTGAACATCGCCTTCAGTAACAATGCCGATAATTTTACCTTTTCTGGACTTTATTTCTTGGATGTTGCTCACCACTTTCTCATAATGTCCTTTTTTTGTTGCAATCACAACAATAGGCATATTTTCGTCAATCAACGCAATAGGACCGTGTTTCATTTCGGCAGCAGGATAGCCTTCCGCGTGTATATAAGATATTTCCTTTAGTTTTAAGGCGCCTTCAAGTGCCACAGGGAAATTATATCCTCTTCCTAAATACAAACAATTGCGAGAGTCTTTATAAATATCGGCAATCATTTTAATATGGGCATCCGATTTTAAAGCTTGTTCTACTTTACCAGGAATCATTTCCAGCTCCAGTAAATGGTGGCGGAAATCGGAACTGCTTATGGTGCCTTTGGCTCTTGCCAATCGCAACGCTATTAATGTAAGTACCGTAATTTGGGTGGTGAATGCCTTTGTTGAAGCAACGCCAATTTCAGGGCCCGCATGCGTATAAGCACCTGCATGGGTTTCTCTGGCGATGGAGGAGCCTACCACGTTACAAACACCGAACACAAACGCCCCTTTTGATTTTGCTAATTTAATGGCTGCTAACGTATCGGCAGTTTCACCCGATTGTGAAATGGCAATAACAACATCATTTTCGGTGATAACTGGGTTTCTGTATCTAAATTCCGAAGCGTATTCTACTTCAACAGGGATTCTTGCCAAATCTTCAAAGATGTATTCGGCTACCAAACCTGCATGCCAAGAGGTGCCACAGGCAACAATGATGACACGATGGGCATTGAGGAATTTTTTCATATTATCTTCAACCCCGGCCATTTTTATAATGGCTTCGTTTCTTAAAAGTCGCCCTCTGTAAGTATCGGTGATGGCTTTTGGTTGCTCATGTATTTCCTTGAGCATAAAATGTTCGTAACCCCCTTTTACAATTTGCTCCAAGTTCATTTGAAGTTCTTGAACATAAGTATCTACTATAGAATCATCTTTTATTTTTCTAACTTTTATCTCTTTATGAAATCTGATAATAGCCATTTCTTCATCTTCCAGATAAATGGCGTTTTTTGTGTATTCCAAAAAGGGAGAAGCGTCACTTGCAATAAAAAACTCATCTTCACCCACTCCAACAGCTAACGGACTTCCTAAACGGGCCACGACTACTTCTTCGGGCTTACTAACGTCAAAAACAGCTATGGCATAAGCACCAATAACTTGATTTAAGGCTATTTGTACCGCTTTGCCAAGTTTTACGTTTTCCTTTTTCTTAACGTCTTCAATTAAATTGATAAGAACTTCGGTATCCGTATCGGATTTAAAGGTATAACCTCTTGATATTAGCTCTTGTTTCAGCGAATCATAGTTTTCAATGATGCCATTATGGATAAGAACCAATTCACCGGAGTTTGAAATATGTGGGTGTGAATTCACATCGTTGGGTACACCGTGGGTAGCCCATCGTGTGTGCCCTATACCTACATTTCCGTGTTTTGTGATTTCTTTATCTGCAAGGGTTTCTAAATCGGAAACTTTACCTTTTGTTTTACAAACTTTAAGGTCTGTACCATCAAACAAGGCAATACCAGCGCTATCATAGCCTCGATACTCCAGTCGTTTAAGACCTTCAATTATAATTGGATAAGCTTCTCTTGGGCCAATGTATCCTACAATTCCACACATAGATCAATTATTTTGATTCGGGTTATATTTAATTTTGGCAAATATGTAAAATAAATACCAATGACAGATAATTATTATATAAAGTCCTTATTTTATACGATGAAATTCGTTTTTCGCTTAAAACAATCCAATCAAATTATATAAATGTATTGGAAACGGATTCAGGCCTCTATTTAGGTTCTGTATAAAATATTTGCAGTTTCATTTTCTTATCAGGATCACTGGAATTGGTTCCATGTAAGATAGTACCTCTTGGCGTTATGAATGCTGAAGCTGGAATTGCTGTAACAGCATCAGTGCTATTTAAAATTTTAGCTTTGTTAAAGAACAGGGTGTTTTTATCATAGTCCACGTTTACATTGGTAGATAATACCAAGCCTATTTTAGTATTGGTTGAATCCCTTAATAAAATATTCTTTAAATGTTCGGTAATGCGGATTTTATATTTTGTCTTGGCATCATTTGTTCTTCTTATTCCTAAATGAAAAACAGTGGAGTTTAAAGGGTTGGCGGTGTTATTTGATGTGTCGAAATTATAATCTATAAGCGGTATGTTGTTCTTTACATCATACGCATATAATCTATCATAAAACGAGTAATCCTTTCCATTTTTATCTTTTGGAAGCGTAGCCATAATGGCATCTTCATAAACTATTAATTGGGCATCGTTTATTAAGCGTCTTAGAATATAATTCCCATTGCTGTCTTTTTTATAGTCATTGCCCATTGGTATTCTGTAGGTTTTTTTAAAAGCTTCCAATGCACTAATTTGTGTTCCGTTATAATCTACAGTGCCACTGAATAAATCAACCACAGCCATGGAGCCTGCAGTTCCCTTCAAATAAAGTTTATCATCACCGGTGGTTTTATTGCCATTTAGTAAAGTAACAGAACCATAATCATTAATAAGGGTATTCAAAATGTTTCCTGTAAACCTGAAGGCGTAGGTTGCTTGCGTTTTTTCGCCCGCTACCGAAGAATCTTTGGAATAATAAATGGTAATACCAGCGTTGGTAGCTGCTAAATTTAATAAAAGCATGTTACCATTACCCGCAACAGCTTCCGCTTTAAAGTACAGGCCTCTAAAATAATTATTGAAATTGTTGGCATTGCTTAAAACAGGATCGCCTTTTTTATCTATAATGGCTGTTTTCCAAAAATCTGTATCTAATTTTTTTCTAAAAGCAGGTACAGATCGTGTTTTAACTTCATCTGTACCAGTGCCAACGACAGTTATAACAGGTTTGCTGCTGGGTGTAAATTGATCTATATTGTACACTTGAGCCCCTTTTTGATTGTCAAAATTAATTGTGGAACTACCATTTAACGCAAAATTATCTGTTCCGTTCATGGCAACATCGCTTTTGGAAAAGTAATTTTGTTGTGTATTATTGGTTGAGCTAGGATCAAAATCCCTTAAAAAGTAGTTGTTTTGATACACAGTTAATTTAAACGGATTTATGGTTCCAGTGGAAGTCTCTCCATATAGTGAATCTAAAATAGTGTATGTGGGGTTTCCATCCACAGTTCCTATAACCCTACTAAAATAAGGAATGTTTAACACCACAGAATCTATAACCGTATTATCGCCAAAATCTGGAGCGTAAGTAGTAGGTGTAATTTGCGTAACAATACTTGCCGTTGTTTGTCCGTAAACAGGATCGTTATATACACCAAGCAAATTGGAAGGAAGCCTGTTAATTTGTAACGAATCGAGTTTTTTATTGTATGCCGCTATTTGCAAAAATTCATTTGTGGCACTGAAATTTGAATTGTCTTCTCCAAGTACATTACTTTCCAGAACGGTAAAATCTTTATCACATGCTAAAAAAAATGATACAAGTAGAAAAGAAACTATAGAAAATTTAAGGGCTTTAATGGTATTTTTCATATATAAATTGAAATGAATATAATAGGTTAACTTAAAACGCTGGTATTAAAAAAAGTTTTATAAGCTTCACCAAATTCATCTTTATGTTTGTATTCTAAAATAGGTTTTTTAGATGCTTTTAAATAGGTTTCCAGATCCTTTGGAATTTCCTCCGATCCCACAATCAAAGCATCTGAATAATCAATGGCAACTTTCATGAGGTTGATATACGATGGTTCTTCAAGAACTTTAATGGCATCTTCATTAATGTTGTCAAATTTAACCTTATTAAGCATATCTTTATTTAACGTATTGTTAAAACTTTGATTGTAAACAGAAGTTACTATTTTACTATCGCTAAATAAAGGTTCGTCCTTGTAATATTCCTTTAGGTAAATGGGCAATAGAGCTGCCAGCCAACCGTGTACATGGATAATATCGGGCGACCAATTTAATTTCTTGACCGTTTCAATAACACCTTTTGCAAAAAAAATGGCGCGTTCATCGTTATCGGCAAATAAATTGCCGTCTTCATCGGTTAAAGTCGCTTTTCTTTTAAAGTATTCATCATTATCAATAAAATATACTTGAATACGTTCTTTGGGAATAGAGGCTACTTTTATAATAAGCGGCATATCCAAATCGTTGATCACTAAATTAATACCGGAAAGTCTTATAACCTCGTGCAGTTGGTGTCTTCTCTCATTTATGTTGCCGTATCGAGGCATGAAAATTCTAATTTGGCCCCCTTGCTGATTCACTAATCTAGGCGCCTCAAAAGACATTGAAGAAATTTCGGTTTCCGGTAAATAGGGCACTACTTCAGATGATACATATAATATCCTCTTATCTTTCATGTGTTTTCTATATTTGTTTTTTACTGGTCACATGTTGCTTCCATATAATCATTTCTTAAAGTATCAAGAGCTCGTTATGGAAGGTTCATGTGTTTTTTATATTTGTATTTTATTGGTCACATGTTACTTCCATATAATCATTTCTTAAAGTATCAAGAGCTCGTTATGGAAGGTTCATGTGTTTTTTATATTGTATTTTATTGTCACATGTTACTTCCATATAATCATTTCTTAAAGTATCAAGAGCTCGCTATGGAAGTTTCATGTGTTTTTGTTTAATGCTTATATGGCCAAAGGGAACGAAAATGCATTATTTCTAAAACTGAAGAAATATCAAAAACAGTTCCATTTGTGTCTTTCTTTTGAAGATTCAAAATAAAAAACACGCAAAAGTACAAAATTTTATGCAGATTGATTGTAAAATCTTAAGTTTGCACGCTTTAATTTATATTAAAAAGTGGAAGTTTACTCCGAAAAACAACAAATTATTACAGTTATTGAGGCTTTTAAGGCTAAAAAGCAAACTCTCGGATTGGTTCCTACCATGGGCGCCTTACACCATGGGCATTTAGCCTTGGTTAAAAAGGCATTGGATGCCAATGATAAAGTGGTTGTGAGCATTTTTGTAAACCCCACCCAGTTTGATAATAAAGAAGATCTATTAAAATACCCAAGAACTTTAGAGTGCGATTTAGAATTGCTAAAAACACTGGGCAAACAGAACATTTTGGTTTATGCACCAACCGTTGATGATATTTACGAAGGAAAAACACTCTCCGAACATTTTGATTTTGATGGGTTGGAGCATGAAATGGAAGGCAAATTTAGAACCGGCCATTTTGATGGCGTAGGCACCGTTGTAAAGCGGTTGTTCGATATTATAAAGCCCGATAATGCCTATTTTGGCGAAAAGGATTTCCAACAGTTGCAAATCATAAAAAAAATGGTCGAAAAGCACAGCATGCCATTAAACATTATTGGATGCCCCATCCATAGAGAACCATCTGGGTTGGCAATGAGTTCCAGAAATACACGATTAAATTCCGAACACAAAAAAGCGGTACCTTTTATTTATAAAACATTAAAAACCGCCAAAATGCGTTTTGGCACAAAAAGTGCTGATAATGTGTCGCAATGGGTTGGGAAACAGTTTGAAAACCATGATTTATTGACATTGGAATATTTTATAATCGCAGAGATTTCAACCCTAAAAACAGTAAAACGGAAAATTAAAAACAATAAGTACAGAGCGTTTATAGCGGTGTACGCAGATGATGTTAGACTAATTGACAATATCGCTCTAAATTAATTATCTTTGCCCCATGCAAATACAAGTAGTAAAATCTAAAATTCACAGAGTAAAATGTACCGGTGCAGAACTAAACTACATTGGCAGTATTACCATTGATGAAGATTTAATGGAAGCCGCTAATATTATTCAAGGTGAAAAAGTCCAGATTGTAAACAACGACAATGGCGAACGTTTAGAAACCTATTGCATTCCAGGACCACGAAACACCGGTGAAATAACCCTTAATGGCGCCGCCGCCAGAAAAGTTTCGGTGGGCGACACCTTAATATTAATTACTTATGCTTTTATGGATATTGAAGAAGCTAAAGTTTTTAAACCCTCTTTGGTATTTCCAGACGAAGCCACAAACTTGTTGAAATAATCTTTTGAATCAACATACAAAAAGAACGCTAAAAATCATACTTCCTTTATTATTGGGGATTTTTTTAATCTGGTATTCATTGCAAGAGGTTCCTTTGCAAGTCGTTTTTGACTATTGGAAGAAAGCAGACAAATCCTGGATTTTTTTAGGTGTTTTTTTGGGTTTGTTGAGTCATTTATCCCGTGCCTACCGTTGGCGTTTTCAGTTGGAGCCTTTGGGTTACCGCATAAAATTTTGGAATAGCGTCATGGCGGTTTTTGCCACCTATTTAATAAATTACACCATACCCAGGGCAGGAGAGGTTGCCCGGGCCTCTATATTGACCAATTATGAAGGCGTGCCTTTTGAGAAAGGTTTTGGAACCATTGTGTCAGAGCGTATTGCCGATTTGCTTGTTATGGCAGGCATTGTAATGATTACGTTGTTTCTTCAATTCGACTTTATCTACGCGTTTTTCATTCAAAAATTCAATCCTTTAAAAGTAGCCGTTTCCTTAGTTTTGGTAATCTCTTTAATTTTTGTTTTTTCAAAATACATCAAGAAAAGCAACTCTAAATTCGCCCAAAAAATCAAAAATTTCATCAACGGGTTGATAGAAGGTGCTTTAAGTGTTTTTAAAATGAAAAAGAAGGGCGCTTTTATTTTCCATACCTTATTTATATGGGCCATGTATGTGCTTATGTTTTATGTAACATCATTGGCCATACAGGATTTAGAAGGTATTTCGGCAGGAGCCATTTTAATAGGATTTATTTCGGCAAGTTTTAGTATAGCTGCAACCAGTGGCGGCATAGGTGCTTATCCCATCGCTGTTTATTTAGCATTTTCTATTTTTGGAATTGCAGAAGCACCAAGCATTGCCTTTGGATGGATCATGTGGGCATCACAAACCCTTATGATCATTGTTTTTGGTGGCTTGTCCTTAATTTATCTCCCAATATATAATAGGATAAAGACGAAAAAATAATTGACTAAAAACAGCTTTTTTTAGTTTTAACTAATTCCTTACCTTGCGTTAAAATCTAAAATCTTTTTAAAATGAAATATCTACTACCCATTTTATTGGTTTTTTGTTCGATACCCAGTTATAACGCCCAAGTTAAATACGAAACCATCGAATCTTCAAAATTAGGGGAAACCAGAGAGTTAAAAATTCAGTTACCAAGAAGTTATAAAAGTAACGATACCAAAACCTACCCGTTGTTTATTGTTTTTGATGGCGATTATCTGTTTGAAGCGGTGGCAGGAAATGTGGATTATTATTCCTATTGGGAAGATATGCCTGAGAGTATTGTAGTGGGCATCAATCAATTTGATAAACGCGATGATGACACCATGTATTCCGAACAAAACTCGTTGCCCATAGATGCAGGGGCAAAATTTTTCGAGTTTGTAGGGATGGAACTTATTCCTTATCTGGAAAAAAAATATAGAACCGCCAATTTCCGAGTGGCGGTGGGCCATGGCGATACCGCCAATTTCATAAATTATTTTTTGCTCAAACCACAACCCTTGTTTAAGGGGTATATTGTGGTGAGTCCAGAATTGGCACCAAAAATGCTCGATTATATTCCAGAAGTTATGAGGAAATTACAATCTAAAACATTCTACTATTTAGCCAATACCAATAACGATTCATCATCCGTACTTAAAATGACGCAAGCTTTAAATACCGATGTTTCTGCCATTGACAATAAAAACCTATTCTATAATTTTAAAAGCTTTGAAGGCCCTTCGCACTATTCACTTCCAACACATGTGATACCATCCGCTCTTGAGAAAATCTTCAATGTGTTCCAGCCCATAAGTAAAGACGAATATAAAAACACTATTTTAGGTTTAGAAACCTCGCCAGTCACCTATCTTGAAGAAAAGTATAAAACCATCCATGAGTTGTTCGGAATAAAAAAGAAGATTCTCATTAACGATTTTAAAGCTATTTCGGCAGCTATTGAAAAAACAGGAAAATTTGAATATTATGAAGCTTTAGGAAAAATGGCCAGAGATGAATATCCAAAAACACTTCTTGGAAATTATTATTTGGCACGTTTTTATGAAGAAGCCGGCGAATCGAAAAAAGCCATGAGAACGTACCAATCCGGTTACACTTTAGATGAAATTGGCGGTATTACCAAAGATGAAATGTTGCAAAAAGCTGAAGCCATAAAAACAGATTTTGGTTATTAATTTAAATTTAAAAACGGAATTAACTCCTCTCCTTTGGAGGGGTTAGGAGAGGAATATGGCCAAAGTAAAAACAACATTTTTTTGCCAAAATTGCGGCTCGCAATATGCCAAATGGCAAGGGCAGTGTACTAGCTGTAAAGAATGGAACACCATTGTGGAAGAAGTGATTCAAACCCCTGAAAAAAGTGATTGGAAATCGCCCACTTCCACAGTAAAAAAAGCAGCAGTCCCGCTACGGATAAAAGATATTGACGTATCAAATGAAGCGCGACTGGATACTTTTGATGGGGAATTCAATCGGGTTCTTGGTGGCGGCATCGTACCGGGGTCGTTAACGCTTTTGGGAGGTGAACCGGGAATCGGAAAAAGCACCTTATTACTTCAAATAGCATTAAAATTACCTTATAAAACGTTGTATGTTTCAGGTGAAGAAAGCCAAAAACAGATAAAAATGCGTGCAGAGCGCATCAATCCGGCAAACAACAATTGTTACATTCTTACGGAAACCAAAACGCAGAATATTTTCAAGCAAATTGAAGCTTTGGAACCCGATATTGTTATTATCGATTCCATACAAACATTGCATAGCGACTACATTGAATCGTCTTCTGGAAGTATTTCCCAAATAAAGGAATGCACTACCGAGCTTATAAAGTTCGCCAAGGAAACGGCAACACCCGTTTTGCTCATTGGCCACATTACAAAAGATGGAAATATTGCAGGCCCAAAAATTTTGGAGCACATGGTAGATACCGTTTTGCAGTTTGAAGGCGATCGCAATCATGTGTTCAGGATTTTAAGGGCGCATAAAAACCGCTTCGGCTCTACCAACGAATTGGGCATTTACGAAATGCAAGGCTCCGGACTTCGTGAAGTTTCCAACCCCTCAGAAATTTTAATCTCAAAAAAAGATGAAGAGCTTTCAGGCAATGCCATTGCTGCTACTTTAGAAGGCATGCGCCCATTAATGATAGAAGTGCAGGCATTGGTAAGTACCGCAGTTTATGGCACGCCACAGCGCAGTGCGACTGGATTTAATGCAAAACGCCTGAATATGTTATTGGCTGTTTTAGAAAAACGTGCTGGCTTCCGTTTAGGGGCAAAAGACGTTTTTTTGAATATTACTGGAGGCATTAATGTGGACGATCCTGCTATCGATTTAGCGGTGGTAGCATCTATTTTATCTTCCAATGAAGATGTGGCACTTCAAAAGGATTTTTGTTTTGCCGCCGAGGTGGGGCTGTCTGGTGAAATTCGTCCGGTTCAACGTGTGGAGCAACGTATTTTAGAAGCTGAAAAATTAGGGTTTTCAACCATATTCGTTTCCAAATACAACAAAATATCCTTAAAAAACACCGCCATCAAAATACAATTGATTTCTAAAATTGAAGATTTGGTAGGGTTTATAGTTTGAATTAAAAACTAAAACCTTTAAAATTATACTTCGCAAAATAGCCTCTTTTCTTACTAAAAAATACTTTTTATCGAATAAAAATACTTTTAGTCGATAAAAAATTGCGATTTATCTTCTCTAAATCAATATTTATTATTACTATTGTACTCAATATTTAATGAATAAAGACTAAAGCAGTTGGTTTGTTAAGTTGCATTTCCCTCACGTATTAATTAAAAATTGAACGTATGTAATTTATCGGCTTTTTTAACCAATTTGAAATTGGTAATCGACAAAAAGGCATATTTTAACGAATATAAATTGTTAATAGTTGTTTTTCATATAATTAGCACATAATTTTGTCATTGATTGATCCCAAATCTATCTCCTATGAAAACAAAACTACTTATGGTCTATGCCATACTGTTAACTTTCAATTTAGCTATAGCCCAAAACTCCGGGCTAAAAGTAATGGTCGAATGGACCAAAAAATCGTTCAATTATAAGGTGGAAATCTACGATTCCTCAAATGTACTTTTAGGAACTATTTGCGATGATACGCAATGTTATGAAAAAAGTAAGCTAACCAATAAAGAAGATTATAAAGCAACTTTGGATTTAGGATGTGTTCCCAATGGAAACAACTACTATGTAAAAATTTATGATATCAAAGATTCCGGCTGGAAAAAAGGTTCTGTAAAGGTTGAAGTAGCCGGTGTAGAGGTTTTAAATGAGAATGGTGGAACTGCTACCAAAAATGGAGTCGTTAAATTTTTTAACGTCACGGGTACAGATTCAGCATGTAATAAAGTGAAAGATACCGATGGCGATGGCATTCCTGATAGCGTAGATCTGGATAACGATAACGATGGCATTTTGGATTTTGACGAAAACAATGTGCTCAGTTATGGCGGTTTTGAAAATGTGACTGTCCCAAATAATGGAAACAATCAAGCCGCACAAGGCGTAAATGCTACAACCATTTTACCTTGGATTCTTATTCCAGGGGGTCTAGGATCTGGAGGAACTCCAAATATAGTACAAGTTGATGGAGGTGCTTATAATTATGGAAATGGAGGGCCGCCGTTTGATGCTGATGTTAGAACAAATACGGTTGGATTCAAGCAACATTATTTAGATATCAATGGAGATGCCGACATCTATCAATCGTTTACAATTACTTCAACAACCAATATTACGTATTCAGGTTATTTCTCTCCAAGAGATAACAATAATACAGCCACTGGCAAAATTGCTATTTATTCGGGAGTTGGAAATAATAAAACCGGAGCCACTTTAATTGCAGATACCGGCACCATAGCCATTCCCATCCAAAATGGATCTTCGGCAGCCACTCCATGGACCTTGGTTCAAGGTACGGTAACATTGGCTCCCGGAAAATATTCTTTTGTAATAACCATGTCCAATTACTCAAATTTTGATGAAGGCTCTGTTAGGGTTACTAACTCAAATTTGGATACAGATGGTGATGGGATTGCCAATATTTATGACCTTGATAGTGACAATGATGGCATTTTAGATGCTGATGAAGCTGGCCATGGTAAAGCGCATACCAATGGCGTTGTTAACGGGCCTGTTGGAACAGATGGGATTCCAGATGTCGTTCAGTTGTCTCCAAATAGTGGTACGGTGAATTATGTAGTGAAGGAAAGTTTGGACGACGCCGATTATATACCAAATTTTTTGGATTTAGACAGCGATGGCGACGGCATACCGGATAATGTAGAAGCACAAACCACGTTGGATTATGTGGCACCTTCGGGTATAGTGAACGCATTTGGTGTTGATACCAATTACATTGCGGGATTGATTCCTGTAAATACAGATGGCGTTGATAAACCGGATTATTTGGATTTGGATTCCGATAACGAAGGCGGAAACGATACCGTGGAAGCTGGTTTAACGCTCACTGGAAAAGACACTGACTTTGATGGGCTGGATGATGCTACCGATGCCACTGTAGGATATTCCGATGTAAACGGGACCATCAACAATCCCAGCTTGTTACCCGATATTGACAATGATGTGAATGCCGGTGGCGATGTGGATTTTAGGGATGCAGTTTTTACTTTGGTCAATATTCCACCACTTGCTATGTTGTATTTTAATGGTGTAAACAATTACCTTTCTGGAGATTCATTTGTTAATGGATTGAATGATATTACCGTCATGGCTTGGGTAAAGTCCGATACGGGAAATACCACAAACATGACCATCATTGCCGAGGACGTAGCTTGTAAATTATGGTTAAAAAATGGAAATATGCCCATGTTTACTTTAAAAACTAACAAAACTTCTGAAAAATCGGTAGGGAATTGCACCAATTGCAATGCTATTAAATATAATGAATGGCATCATATTGCTGGAAGTTTTTCAAGTGCAACAGGACTCCTAAAACTTTATATTGATGGAAAATTAGCAGATACTTTTGATATTGGTAAAACAGGTGCTTCCCTTGCTGCGAGTACCGATACCAACAATACTTTTGAAGTAGGGCGTTTTTCAAATAAATTGATAAAGGAACAATACTTTAAGGGAGATATTGATGAAGTGCGTGTGTTTAATAAAACATTAACCGACAGTCAATTGCAACAAATGGTTTATCAAGAAATTGAAAACAACAATGGTAATGTAAGAGGTACGGTAATAGGTAAAGATATCATGGATAATACTACTAAAAGCAAAATCCCTTGGGTAAATTTAGTAGCCTACTATCCTATGACCAATATAAAAAACAACAAAACTTCCGATTATTCCGGTAACAACCGTCCGTTGGTCCTATACAATATTGGAACGGTATTAGAACAAACGGCTCCCATGCCTTATGTAACTGGATTTGATGGAAGTTGGGAAAGCAAAAGCATTTGGTTACATGGCGATGTTTGGGATATTGATGACACTGTTAATAGTAAAGATTATGGAATTATTAAAATATCCAATAACATCACAGCCAACAGTTCCCTTAAAACTTTAGGGCTGATTATAAATAGTGAAAAAACACTCACTGTAAATGGCGACAACGAAATAAACAACAGCTGGTATTTAGAATTAAATGGTACCATAGATTTAAAAGATGATTCCCAATTGGTCCAAACCAAAACCAGTGATTTAATAACCTCGGCAACCGGAAAGATATTAAGACGGCAAGAGGGTACATCAAACGCATATAGGTACAATTACTGGGCATCACCTATCGGGATTAAAGCGGCCACCAATTTAATAGACAACAATACGTTGGCCAACAACCCGAACAATACCGCATTCACATTAAATATGCTTAAAGATGAAACGGGATTTGATATGTCCTTTACTTCGGCCTATAATCAAGTAGGTAAAATTAGCACGTATTGGATATATAACTATATAAACGGTGTTACTTATTGGGATTGGACAGCGGTAAAACCTAATACGGCTTTACAACCGGGTGTAGGTTATACCCAAAAAGGTACAGGTAATGCAGGCTTGCAACAGCAATATATTTTTGAGGGCAAACCAAATAACGGAACCATTTTGGTAAATGTAATCGATAAAGGCGGTCCAGGATCGGTACCCAATGTATCAAAAACAGAATATTTGTTGGGAAACCCGTATCCATCAGCATTGGACATCAATAAATTTATTGATGACAATGAAGGCGTTATTGAAGGCACTTTACAATTGTGGCAACAATGGGCTGGCGATTCACATTATTTAGATGAATATAAAGGAGGATACGCCCATGTAAATAAATTGGATGCCGTTAGGGCTTCCCAGTTCGTTGGGATTTACGGTGCCACAACAGGTGCTCAAGAAGGCACCATGCCACCTACTAAGTATTTACCTGTAGGACAGGCATTCATTGCTGAGATTATTGCAAATGGGACTGTGGTTTTTAATAATGGCCAACGTGTTTTTGTTAAAGAAGCCGATGCCGACGGGAATTTCAACAATGGTTCCAACTTTTTTAAATCAGGAACAAAACAATCAAAAAGCAGTTCTAATACAGCGAACAATCAAAATAGTTCCATGCAGAAAATGCGTTTGGAGTTTAACAGTATTGTAGGGCCAAAAACCAAAAAAGAAATGGTTTTAGGATTTAGCGAAACCACTACCGATGGCTATGATTATGGGTACGATTCAGAAAATTTTGAAGTGACCAACAACGATTTTAATCTGAGTTTCAATGGGAAGAATATGCTTATGCAAGCATACAGCTCCATTACTCCCGATAAAGTCATCCCGTTAAATTTCAGCTCTTCGGGCAAAAATACCTTTGAGATCAAGCTTACCGAACAGGAAAATATAGATACAAACCAAGAGGTTTTTTTAAAGGATAATGTAACGGGCACTTATTTTGATCTGAAACAAAGCACTGCTTATAGATTTACTTCTGAAGCTGGAAAGTTTAACAAAAGGTTTGAGCTAGTCTTCCAATCGCAACAACAAAGTTTGGGCATAGAGGAAACAGCAATTGCTGAGAATTATATTTACTATCAAAATAGCACAAACACCTTGTACGGAAAAAAGATGAACACCTCTATGGATAAAATGGCACTGGTAAACATGCGCGGACAAACGGTGATGGAACTTAAGGGCGTATCACAAGAAACCTTGAGCAACGGAATAAAGATAAACAACGTGGCATCTGGCACTTACATTGTTTGGTTTAAAGCACAAACAGGACAGGTAATCACTAAAAAAATAATAGTTCATTAGTTTTTAATGTTAGTTGAGTTAGTCAAAAAAAAAGCCTAAATATTTGTTTAGGCTTTTTTTATGCTTTAAATTTCCCCAAGATTAATAAAGATAAGTACATGACAAAAATTGAAAAATAAATGTTATATAACTAATTGTCAGCAGTTTAATAATCTCATGTGTTCCAGACCTGTCAGGTTTTAAAAACCTGACAGGTCTCAATTTCAGTGGGATTAGTACCATTTACAGAAGGTCAATCTAATTTTTTGTCATGTACTTAATTAATAAAGTTAAAAGATGAAAAATTATTTGAGCTCCCTTTTTGTATTGTTAACGCTTGTTTCTTGTGGCACTAAAACCCATTTAAGTGCCGATGCCGTGGTTTCTGAAACAGATAAAACCATTTCAAAAATTGATACTAATTCGAATTTAAAAGAAATCAAAACAGAAGGTGTGTTAACAGATACAGACGGATTTAAAGATATAGGAAGTTTTAAATACTATGTGCTTTTTGATGAAAAAACACATGAATTACATCAAATTAAAAATATTGAGACCACCAATAAAACGCTTGCTGAAACCTACTATTTTTCAGATAATAAATTGATTCACATCCATTCTAAATTGTCTGATAAACCCGTTAAAAAAATCTACCTCCATAATAAAAAAGTGGTGGCGAAAGAACATGTTACTCCTGAAGAAGAAAAACTACTTTTGGATAAAGCCAACCGGTTTCAAAAAGCATTTCAAAAGACGCATTAATTTTAAGTGTTGTCCTATAAAAATGTTTACAAACTGGAGTTTGTTATCTTTTTAGGGTGTTTCGTTCAATTATCAGGCTTTTAAAAATTTAAAAAAATAATTATTTTGTTTATCAGCTAGTTACGACCAAGTCTTGATTCTTTATTCTAACAGCGAAGCGGTCTTGATTCTTTACCGGACAACAATGATTAGTTTTAATAACGGTTATTAGAAATATCTAAATTGTATTTTGGGTATTTTAAACACGCTATTTTATCAAAATTCCTTAATTTCGCACCTCGAAAAGAAATTTGATATAATGACTGCTAAATTTCCTGAATATAAAGGACTTGACTTGCCAAATGTAGCCGAAGAGATTCTTAACTATTGGCAAGAAAACAACATTTTTGAAAAAAGTGTTTCCACACGCGAGGGCAACGAACCTTTTGTCTTTTTTGAAGGACCTCCATCTGCAAACGGATTGCCCGGGGTACACCACGTTTTAGCACGAGCCATTAAAGATATTTTTCCACGTTACAAAACCATGAAAGGCTACCAAGTGAAGCGTAAAGCGGGTTGGGACACCCATGGATTGCCTATTGAATTAGGTGTTGAAAAGGAATTAGGCATTACCAAAGAAGATATTGGAAAAACCATTTCGGTGGAAGATTATAACGCAGCGTGCCGTAAAGCCGTGATGCGCTACACCGATGTTTGGAACGACTTGACCCAAAAAATGGGCTATTGGGTAGATATGGACAATCCATACATTACTTATGAACCAAAATATATGGAATCGGTTTGGTGGTTGCTAAAACAAATTTATAATAAAAAGTTAATATATAAGGGCTATACCATTCAGCCGTATTCACCAAAAGCAGGTACAGGATTAAGTTCTCACGAGTTAAACCAACCCGGAACTTATCAGGATGTTACGGATACTACGGTTGTTGCTCAGTTCAAAGCAAAACCAGAATCACTGCCTGATTTTTTACAAAATGAAGGCGATATTTATTTTTTAGCTTGGACAACCACACCTTGGACTTTACCAAGTAACACCGCTTTAACGGTTGGCCCAAAGATTGAATATGTTTTAGTTGAAACATATAACCAATACACCTTTCGACCAATTAAAGTGATTTTAGCTAAAAAATTAGTTGACTATCAGTTTGCAGGGAAGTTTATTCAAGTTGAAGATAAAGCTGAATTGTTCGCATATAAATCTGATGATAAAAAAATTCCTTTTTACGTTATTAAAGAATTTATTGGAAAAGATTTTGTTGGCACCTCTTACGAACAACTATTACCTTACACATTACCAAACGATAATCCAGAAAATGCCTTTAGAGTCATATCTGGCGATTTTGTAACCACTGAAGAAGGAACAGGAATCGTTCACACTGCACCAACTTTTGGTGCTGATGATGCTTTGGTTGCAAAACAAGCAACACCTGAAGTGCCACCCATGTTGGTAAAAGACGAAAATGGAAACTTGGTGCCATTAGTAGATTTACAAGGGCGTTTTCGACCAGAAATGGGAGAATATGCAGGCAAGTATGTAAAAAATGAATATTACAATGATGGCGAAGCACCAGAGCGGTCGGTTGATGTTGAGATTGCTATCAAATTAAAAGAAGAAAACAAAGCCTTTAAGGTCGAAAAATATAAACATAGCTATCCAAACTGTTGGCGTACCGATAAACCAATTCTTTATTATCCTTTAGATTCTTGGTTTATAAAAGTAACCGATGTTAAGGACAGAATGTACGAACTTAACGAAACCATCAACTGGAAGCCAAAAGCAACAGGAACAGGTCGTTTTGGAAACTGGCTCGCAAATGCAAACGATTGGAATTTATCACGTTCACGCTATTGGGGCATTCCATTGCCAATTTGGAGAACTGAAGATGGTAAGGAAGAAATTTGTATTGGTTCTGTTGAAGAATTGAAAAATGAAATGCAAAAAGCAGTTTCAGCTGGTGTACTTTCAAAAGATATTTTTGCAGATTTTGAAGTTGGAAACAATTCCGAAGAAAACTATGCAAAAATCGATCTTCATAAAAACATTGTAGATGAGATTGTATTGGTTTCAGATTCAGGTCAAAAAATGTTCCGCGAAAGCGATTTAATAGATGTTTGGTTCGATTCTGGTTCCATGCCCTATGCGCAATGGCATTATCCGTTTGAAGAAGCACAAGCCCCCTCTAACTCCCCCAAAGGGGGAGAACTGAAGCGCTCAGCTGGATATGAAACAGCTAGAAAATCTTCATATAAATTAATAAATGAACTTAAAAAGGAAAGAATTAAAAAACCCACCGAAGCCGAAAAAGTGCTTTGGGAATGTTTAAAGACCAAGCTATTAGGTGGTCACAAATTTAGAAGAGAGCATATTATTGATGAGTATATAGTGGATTTTGTTTGCCTTTCTAAAAACTTGATTATTGAAGTTGATGGTGGTTACCACCATACTTCGGAAATGCAGGAAGCAGACACATTTAGAACCGGGAATTTAGAAGATTTAGGCTTTAGGATTATTAGGTTTACTAATGAAGAAGTTACAGGAGACATAGATGCTGTATTAAATAAAATAGAATATGAGTTGCGCATGGGTTTTTCCCCTTTGGGGAAATTAAAAGGGGCATTCCCAGCAGATTTTATTGCCGAAGGTGTTGATCAAACCCGCGGTTGGTTCTATACATTGCACGCTATTGCAACCATGGTTTTCGATTCGGTGGCGTATAAAAACGTAGTTTCTAACGGCTTGGTGTTGGATAAAAACGGACAAAAAATGTCCAAACGCTTAGGAAATGCGGTCGATCCTTTTGAAACCTTGTCAACCTACGGAGCAGATGCTACCCGTTGGTACATGATTTCCAATGCGAATCCGTGGGACAATTTAAAGTTCGATTTGGAAGGTATCGAGGAAGTAAAACGTAAATTCTTCGGAACGCTTTATAACACCTATTCGTTTTTTCAGCTGTATGCCAATTTGGATAATTTCACGTATGCAGAAGCCGATTTTCCTTTAGAAGAACGCCCGGAAATAGACCGTTGGATCCTTTCAGAATTAAACACTTTAATAAAAAAAGTTGATGCCTTTTATGCCGATTACGAACCCACCAAAGCGGCACGAGCTATTTCAGATTTCACACAAGATTATGTAAGTAATTGGTATGTGCGCTTAAGCAGAAGACGTTTTTGGAAAGGCGATTACCAACAAGATAAAATTTCAGCTTACCAAACGCTTTACACCTGTATGGTAACCATTGCAAAATTAGGTGCCCCCATTGCACCGTTTTTTATGGACCGGTTGTATTTGGATTTGAATGCCGTAACCCAAAAAGAAACCTTTGAAAGTGTGCATTTGGCTGATTTCCCCGTGTATGATGCTGCTTTTGTTGATAAGAGCTTAGAGCGAAAAATGGAAAGTGCCCAAACCATATCATCATTGGTATTGTCGTTAAGAGCAAAGGAAAAGATAAAAGTGCGTCAGCCACTTCAAAAAATCATGATTCCTGTGGTCAATAAACAGCAAAAGGAAGAGATTTTGGCGGTTTCAGATTTGATAAAGCACGAAGTAAACATCAAGGAAATTGAACTTTTGGAAGAAGCTTCACAGATTTTGGTAAAACAAATTAAACCAAACTTCAAAATCTTGGGTCCCCGTTTTGGTAAAGAAATGAAAGCCATTGCAGTAGCAGTTACTAACTTTTCGGCAGAAGATATTAACAAAATAGAACAAAATGGTGTTTTGGATATTGAAGTTAATGGAAAAAATATAACTTTAGCCCTAGATGATGTAGAGATTACATCGCAAGATATTGAAGGTTGGTTGGTAGCAAATGAAGGCAATTTAACAGTGGCTTTGGACGTTACAATCACTGATGATTTACGAAGTGAAGGCATTGCAAGGGAACTTGTTAACCGTATTCAAAATTTACGTAAGGATTCGGGGTTTGAGCTAACCGATAGAATAGATGTTAAATTACAAAGCGATGTACAAATTAATACGGCCATTAACACAAATATTTCGTATATTAAGGCTGAAACCTTAACCGAAGGGCTTGAAATAATTGACAAATTAGAAAACGGTATAGAGATTGCATTTGATGATGTGAACACCAAATTATTTATACAAAAACATTGAAATTATGAGTTTAGATTTAAATGTAAGATATTCTGATAAAGATTTAGCAGAATTTAAAGCACTGATACAAGATAAAATTATCAAAGCACAGCACGATTTAGAGCTTATTAAAAGTGCGTACATGAACGACCATAACAATGGCACCGAAGATACATCGCCCACCTTTAAAGCCTTTGATGAAGGAAGTGAGGTAATGAGCAAAGAGTCTAACTCGCAATTGGCCATTCGCCAAGAAAAGTTTATTCGCGATTTAAAAAATGCTTTAATTAGAATTGAGAACAAAACGTATGGGGTTTGCAGGGTTACCGGCAAATTAATTGCGAAAGAGCGATTAAAATTAGTGCCCCACGCTACCTTAAGCATTGAAGCAAAAAACATGCAATAACATGGTTTAAATGATATATTTTAAACGTCTCGACTTATAAGCGAGACGTTTTTTATTTTTTAAATCACCTATTCAATCGTAAATCAGAAATCGTAAATCGTTTTCATGTCCTTAAAAAAATCAATACTGCTAATCGTCATCATTTTGCTTATAGACCAAATAAGTAAAATATACATTAAAACACATTTTAAACTTCAAGATAACATAGAAGTATTCAGTTGGTTTCAAATCTATTTTATTGAAAACGATGGGATGGCTTGGGGAACAAAAATCAGCGATTTTGTCTCGTTTATTTCTGATAGAACAGCCAAAGTTATTTTAACGCTATTCCGGGTTGTAGCCATATTTGGTATTGGATATTGGCTATACGATACTACAAAGAAACAAGCATCCAAGGTTTTGATTGTGGCCATTGCTTTCATATTTGCGGGGGCTTTGGGAAATATTGTCGATTCCGTTTTTTATGGTATATTATTTGAAGACAGTTTTAACCAAGTTGCCAGATTTTTACCGGAAGCTGGCGGTTACGACACTTTTTTGCACGGACGTGTTGTAGATATGCTGTATTTCCCGCTTTTTGGAATAGACCTACCAACATGGGTTCCTTTTTATGGGGGCAAGCGTTTTAATTTTTTCGAGCCCGTTTTTAATGTTGCCGATATGGCAATAAGCACAGGATTTTTAATGCTTATCGTTTTTAATAAAAAAGCGTTTTCAAATAAATAAGCCATTAAAAAATATAATAAGTAAGTATTTTATACTTTTACAGTATTTACTATATTTATGTTTTAATAAAAAATATTCTCTCAAACTCTTAATAATGAAAGGCAAATTTCTATTCGTCATCGCTTATGTACTGTTCAGTTCACACATAGCGTGGTCCCAAAACACGTTCGATATTGTTTTCAATGCTAATGATAGAGACCAGAAATGTAAAGAGTGCATTCAAGCATTCCGCCAAAAACCCAAAGAAGCAAGGTATTCCATTACAAGGGAAAACGATGATCTTTATTTTGAGGTAAATGATAGAAATTGGTTTAATACCGTGTTTAAAAATGCAGATGATGGACTTGCCATAGATATTGTTTTAAAAAACAGGTACAGCTGTGCGCTGCTATTTGTTGAAAGCAATCAAATAAAGGGCCTTTTATTAAAGCCTGTTTATTCCCAAGAATTAAAAGAGGGTTTAAAATTTGGCGGACAAAATACGTATCGGGTAAAAGTCGGGAAAATACCTAAAGCGCTTCTTAATGCCAATGTAGAATATAACATTCTATTTTTAGGGAAAAAAAATCTGTGCCAATATTACGTCACCTATGATTTGGAATATTATTCATGGGACTTGTTGGACATGGGGATGTATTTGGACGATTTAACTTATGGTACCAAACAAATTAGATCGTCCTCATCCGCTGAAGGCACAGCCATTAGAAACAAAACATTAAAGTTTATTGTTCCGTTTAAAAAAAATAAATCCAATTATTCCCAGGCAGATATAAAACCCATTTATGATTCTTTAAGATTAACGGATTTTGATATTAAGGCCTTGAATATAAAAGTGTATGCCTCTATTGAAGGGATATCCAGCAGAAATGTTGAATTACAAAAGGAACGAGGCAATAGTGTGGTTGCTGCTTTACAAGCATACCAAAAACCAACTATTAAAACGGTGGTGTCTTCATCAGAAAACTGGGTTGAATTTTTTAATGATATTGAGGGCACCAAATACGAGTATTTAAAATCGCAGGCCAAGGAAGAGATTAAAAAGAACATAGAAGGTTCCGTTTCAAGAGATATGGAATATATTTTAAAAAACCATAGAAAGGCTGTTATTGAGTTGGAATTGGAAAAAAAAGAAAAGCGTAAAATAGAGTCTGCCAGCACGCTTGTAAATGAATTTAATTCAGCCGTATCTGAAGGAAAAATTGATTTAGCGAAAGACATACAAAATTCCATTTTTGAAAAAATAAGGATACAAGAAGCTTCTCCCGATATTCTGCGGGATATGGATATACCAAGGCAGGCTAAAAACGCCAAACTAATCAATAAAAATGCGGCTTATAAATATATTTTTGATGAAAGGCAGGCTTTGATTGTTTACAACGAATTGCTGGATCTAGAAAAACTGGTACCGAAAGATGGTGAAGTAAAATACAACATAGTGGTCATGGAAATAAGGCTGTGGCGCTATAAAGCCATCAATATTGATGAATCTACTTTGGTAAAGGAAATAAATGCACTAAAAAATTACGGGATAGATAAATCGCTCATTTCAAGAATGATGTCAAACTTCCATATTGTTATTTCCGATAAATTTATGAGGAATAGGGATTTTGACAACAAGGACAAGTCCGTGGAGTACGTAAACAATAACTATAAAAATTTTACCTTATCGGATTACGATTATTTAAGTTTGGCCCAGTTTTTTAGTCTCTATGGCAATTCTGATTTAGCCGTTAAGCTGTTGGAAAGAAAGGCAAGAAGTATTGATATTGACGAAAACCTCCTATTTTATTATTTAAACTTAACATTAATTGATAAAGACCTTACCAAGGAGCCCAATTACCGGACTATTTTGTTGAATGCTTATAATATGAATAATGAACGGTTCTGTAAATTGTTTAATTCTGTGAATGATGGCGGGGTCACATTTCAGTTGTTGGATAATGAATTTCTACGAAAAACGTATTGCGAAAATTGCAGGAATTAATAGCGATAGATTCCAATAGGCGTTACGCAATAGTCTAATGCCATATCGCTTTCAAAAACTTCAGTAATTTCATTTTCCACTTCAAAAAATGACAATCCAATTTTAAGGGTTTCCGGTTTGCAATCCGCTAAAAACCGATCGTAAAATCCTTTGCCATAACCCACGCGGTTTCCTTTTTTATCAAAAGCCAAAAGGGGTATAAAAACCACTTCTATCTTATCATTTGGAATTTTAATACCATCAACCGGTTCGGGAATATTATATCTGTTCTTTTTGATTTTTGTACCATCGGTCAGAAGGAAATGCGTCATCAAACCCGTTTTAAAATCACTTTTGGAAATCACAATGTTTTTATCTTTTCCTGATAAAATATTCAAGATATAATCGGTATTCACTTCTTTTTGTTCTTCAATGGCCAAAAAAATATGATAGAATGAAAATTCCCAAATGGGCAATTTTAAAAGTTGATTGGCAATAGAGATGCTTAAATCGTCAACTTGGGCAGTGGATAAGGTATTACGAAGCGCTTTATATTTTTTCCGTAATTCAGTTTTAAGCATGGTGTTTTAACGTTTGAGTTTTGAGGAAATATGAAACAAAGCATCGCCTTGATATACAATAGGCGATTCATTTACGTTAATAATATACCCCGTATTTGGTGCTTTTACTGCCTGATTTAATTTGCCGTAAGGGTCTGTGATATGTCCTAAAACATCTCCTTTTTTCACGTGGGAACTGATACCGATTGAGGCTCTAAACATACCAGAATGACTAGCACGTTGCCATCTGCTTTCATTAATAAAAACGGTGTCCTTTTTTGGTTTGGAAACATTAAATTTTGTGCTTAACATCCCTAAATGTTGCAAAACACGTTTTGAGCCATTCACACCATGATTGGTTACACTTTCATCTATATGGAACGATTTTCCACCTTCAAAAAGCAACATGGGTTTGCCCAATTTATAGCAAGTGTTCCTGAATGATTTATTTAGATTTTTAGAGTAGAGAACAAAGGGAGCGCCAAACACTTTTGCCAACTCGTTAAGTGACCTATTTTCCTTCATGATACGAAGTTGCGGTGCGTTAAAACGACCGGCACCACCCGTATGGAAATCTATAATGTAATCGGCAATGGGTACAATTTCATGCATTAATTTATGCGCCACCCTACTGGCCAAAGAACCTTCAGACGTTCCTGGAAACACCCGATTCAAATCCCTGCCATCAGGAAACTCGCGTTTTAAATTTATAAATCCGAAAATATTAATTACTGGAATACAAATGATGGTACCTGCTTTTGGTTTGTTAATGCCTTTGGCTATCAATTGCCGTACTATTTCAACACCGTTTACCTCATCACCATGAATGCCCGCCGTAAATAATACAATGGGACCTGGTTTTTTAGCACGTTCTATAATAACGGGAACGTTTATAGGAGAAGACGTGTGAAGATTGGCAACATCAAAATCAATCTCCTTACTTTCACCGGGATATATTTTTGTGTTCAGAATAGTTAAAACGTTGTTGGTAATGGATGTCATTTTATTATAATATTAACTATGTCGGCTTCTTTCAATGTACGTAATAATGCTTTTGGCAATATTTTTGCCCGTAGCCTCCTCAATACCTTCAAGCCCCGGTGTGGAATTTACTTCTAAAAGTAAGGGGCCTCGTGCCGATTGTAGCATATCAACCCCACAAACCGGCAATTTTAGTACACGGGATGCATTGATGGCTAATTTTAATTCAGAGTCGCTTAATTTAATAATATTGGCAGAACCACCGCGATGTAAGTTTGAACGAAACTCGCCTTCTTTTCCTTGGCGCTTCATGGCACCCACTACTTGCCCATCTACTATTAAAGCGCGTAAATCGGCGCCTTTTGCTTCTTTTATAAATTCTTGTACAATAACACGCGCTTCCAAACCATTAAAAGCTTCCAGAACAGATTCGGCAGCATTTTTTGTTTCAGCCAAAACCACCCCTAAACCTTGTGTGCCTTCCAATAATTTTATAATAACGGGGACTCCGCCAACATGTTCAATCACTTCTTCAACATCGCGCGAGTAATTGGTGAAAACGGTTTTTGGCATCCCAATACCTGCTTTACTTAAGCGTTGTAAACTTCTTAATTTATCCCGGGAACGTTGAATGGCATCAGAAGTTGCAATGGTAAACACGTTCATCATTTCAAATTGGCGCACCACGGCACAACCATAAAAAGTTATGGAAGCACCAATTCTGGGAATTACGGCATCTACATAATCCAAATAGCGGTCTTTATAATATATGGTGGGTTTTTCCCTTTCAATAATGATATCGCATTTTAAAGGATCGATCACCTCTATTTTATGACCTCTTTTTTCACCTTCTTCAACAAGTCTGTCGGTGGAATATAGATTGGAATTTCTAGATAATATAACTATGTTCATAAGAATTTTGAATTATAAGAAACATTTTCCAAATCTACATCAACCATAAATTTTCGCTTTAAAAATTGCCTGCCAATTAAAACAGGAAATTTCATGTCGTTGCGTGTGCTTAAAGTTAGGTTAATCTTGTAGGTTTTTCCAAAAAATATGACTTCAGATTTTATTTTATATCGGTCTTCTTTAAAACCATTGCTACTTTTTACATTGGTACGCGAATAGTCATCAAAAATGATGTCGGTCTTACCAAAATTTTGATGTGCGTCACTGTTAAAAATACACCTTAAAGTATTATTTTCTTCAATAATTTCAGAATAATGAATGGTTGAAGTATATGCGCCCGTATCAATTTTAACATCAATATGGAACAATCCCAAATTAGGGAAATCTATTTTATCGACCCTACCAATTATTTTTTTGTTCATTTAATGCTTTTAAAATGTGGGGCAAGGTAGCAAATAGTTAGGTAGCCTCAAAAGTTTAACAGATTTACTCTGTGGTATTTCATTATTAAAAAATTAAAAATAATTACCTTTACGTTAATGGACAAACCTACTTTAGAAATACAATTACAAACCTTACCAAACCAACCGGGTGTGTACCAATATTATGATAAGGATGGCACGCTCATTTACGTTGGAAAAGCTAAAAATATAAAAAAACGGGTCGGTTCCTATTTTACAAAAACGCACGATAACGGAAAAACACGTGTCTTGGTAAAAAAAATAGCCACTGTAAAGCACATTGTGGTCGATACGGAAACGGATGCCTTATTGCTAGAGAATAACCTCATAAAAAAGTACCAACCTAAGTACAATGTGATGTTGAAGGACGACAAATCCTATCCGTGGATTTGCGTTAAAAACGAGCGTTTCCCCAGAGTGTTTTCTACCCGTAGGGTTTTTAAGGATGGCTCAGAATATTTTGGGCCTTACACCAGCATGAAAACGGTGCACACGCTATTGGATTTAATAAAAGGGCTTTATCCGTTACGGACTTGTAATTACGATTTATCGGAAACCAAAATTGAAGCGGGTAAATACAAAGTGTGCTTAGAATACCATTTGGGAAACTGTTACGGGCCTTGTGAAGGTTTTGAAACCGAAACATCCTATCACGAGAATATTAAGGCTATAAAAGAAATTTTAAAAGGAAATTTTAAGGATTCGTTGTCTCAATTTAAAATCCAAATGAAACAGTTGGCGGTAGATATGCACTTTGAGGCAGCCCAAAAAATGAAGGAAAAAATAGAGGTTCTTGAAAATTATCAGTCTAAATCCACTATTGTAAACCCAAAAATAAGTAACGTAGATGTGTTCTCCATTATGAGTGATGAAAGCTATGGGTATGTCAATTTTTTACAGCTCTCCTACGGGGCAATCATTCGGTCGCACACCTTGGAAATCAAGAAGAAATTAGACGAAACCGATGTCGAGTTATTGGAATTGGCTATTATTGAAATCCGTCAGCGATTCCATTCAAATTCAAAAGAAATTTATGTACCTTTTAAAGTGGAGATAGGTGAGGATATTAAAGTAACGTTGCCGCAATTGGGCGACAAAAAACACATCTTGGATTTGTCTTTAAGAAACGCTAAATATTACCGTATGGAGCGGTTTAAACAAGATAAAATTGTAGATCCAGATCGGCATGCCAATAGAATTATGGCGCAAATGAAAGCCGATTTAAGGTTGCCCGAAGAACCGCGGCATATAGAATGTTTTGATAATTCAAACATTCAAGGCACGCATCCCGTTGCGGCGTGTGTGGTTTTTAAAAATGGGAAACCCAGCAAAAAGGATTATCGGCATTTTAACATAAAAACGGTAGAGGGACCAGACGATTTTGCTTCCATGGAAGAAGTGGTGTACCGCCGTTATAAAAGGATGTTGGACGAAGAGCAATCTTTACCACAACTCATCATTATTGATGGAGGTAAAGGGCAATTATCATCAGCATTAAAAAGTTTAAATGTACTTGATTTACGAGGAAAAATAGCCATTATCGGAATTGCGAAACGTTTAGAGGAATTATTCTATCCAAACGATCCAATTCCACTATATTTAGATAAAAAAAGTGAAACGCTTAAAGTGATACAGCAATTGCGTAACGAAGCGCACCGTTTTGGCATTGAGCACCACAGAAATAAACGCAGCAAAACCGCGTTAAATACCGAACTGGAAACCATAACTGGCGTAGGCGAAAAAACCGTGGTGGACTTGCTAAAGCATTTTAAATCGGCTAAACGAGTTGCCAATGCGAAGTTGGACGAACTGGAAGTAGTTGTTGGCGCATCAAGAGCTGAGAAGGTTTATAATTATTATCATGAGAAATGAATCAGTGTTCAATGATAAATACGGGAATATATGAAAATAAAATATAAGAAAAGAAGACTTTACACCAATTTAATAATGGCATGTATCTGGATTGTTTTTGGAATTTTTAATGTATTTGCAGATATAAAAACACGATGGTTTGATTATGGATATTTGGTAATTGGAGCACTTTACTCAATACAATTCTTGTACGAATTTAAAAATCAGTACTTAACCATTAAAAACGGCATTATTAAAAAGAATTCGATTTTTAGAAAGGAAATAAATATGGATGAAATAAACTGGATTAAGAAATTTGCCGGAGAGTACACTTTAAAAACCGATTCAGATGAATTGAAGATTAACACTGATTTTATTGAAGAAGAGTCATTAACAGCATTAAATAAAATTTTAAGCACTTTAAAATTGCCCGTAGAAAGAACACCTTTTGTTAATGTTTAGAGGTATTGATTTTTCATAAAAATCATAAATCAGGCTTTCTCAATAATTTAAAATCAAATACCAAGAACAATAACTTGCAAACCAAAACCACCATATTAATCCTGTGCCTACTTGTATTTCTTTCCGCGAAAGCGCAAAATAATACTCCAGAAAACAGTACGCCAAAAATCGGTTTAGTGTTAAGTGGCGGTGGTGCCAAAGGGTTGGCGCATATTGGCGCCCTAAAGGTTATTGACAGTTTGGGCGTGAAGATTGATTATGTTGCAGGAACCAGCATGGGTGCCATAATTGGTGCACTTTATGCCTCTGGTTATTCGGGCAAACAACTCGATTCCATTTTTCACGAAATAGATTTTGACAGGCTTATAAATGACGATTTACCGAGAGCTTCCAAAGCCTTTTATGAGCGAAATAATTCTGAGAGATACGCTGTGAACTTACCCTTTGAGAATTTTAAAATTAAGTTGCCATCGGCACTTTCCCGTGGACAAAACACCTACAGTCTGTTCTCTAAACTGACTTTGCACGTTAATCAAATTGATGATTTTAGCCAGTTGCCAATTCCATTTTTTTGTATTGCCACCGATATTGAAACAGGTCGGCAAGTACTACTTGACAAAGGTAATTTAACGCAGTCCATCATGGCGAGTGGCGCATTGCCTTCTCTTTTTCAGCCTGTTATCATAAACAATCAAATGTTGATTGATGGCGGGGTGGTCAATAACTATCCGGTGGACGAATTACGTGCCAAAGGAATGGACGTCATTATTGGTGTTGATGTGCAAGACGGATTGGTAAACCGGGAAGAGCTAATTTCGGCGCCCGATGTTTTGGTACAAATAAACAACTTCAGGACTATTAACGATATGAAACGCAAGGTTAAGAAAACCGACATTTATATTAAGCCCGACATTAAGGATTATAGTGTGGTGTCGTTCAGCGAGGGTTCAAAAATCATAGAAAACGGAAAACAGGCTGCTCTTTTAAAACTGGAGGATTTAAAAAAATTAGTCAATACAAATACCAGCCAAATACCACATGAAATCGCCTTGAAAGTGCGTGATAGCATCATAATAAATAACATTGTGATAACTGGAAACAACAAATATTCCAGAGCTTATATTTTAGGAAAGCTTAAATTAAAAAACAATGAAAAGATTAGCTATGCAGATTTTAACAGAGGCATAAACGATTTGGTAGCAACCAATAACTTTGATTCTTTTGAATATCAATTAAAAAATACTGAAAATGGAGAAGGATACAATTTTATTGCTAGCTTGAAAGAAACCAAAATAAGCACTTTTTTAAAATTGGGGGTGCACTTTGATGATTTATACAAAAGTGCGGCACTGGTTAACCTAACCAAAAAGCGCCTTTTATTTGGGAATGATGTGGCATCATTAGATGTTATTTTAGGAGATAACGTGAGGTATAATTTTGAATATTTTATTGATAAGGGTTTTTATTGGAGCATCGGTTTAAAATCAAGATACCATCAATTCAATAAAAATGTAAGTGCGCAATTATTATTGGAAGATTCCGAAATAACAGCTACAGGATTAAATAAAGTGGATGCCGAATTGCAAGATCAAACCAATCAATTTTATTTGCAAACCCTATTCAGAAAAGACTTTGCCTTTAGTGTGGGTGCCGAACATAAGCGTCTTCAAATAAAATCCCAAACCTTATTGGCCACTAATAGAAATAATGAATTTATATTTGAAAACACCGATTATTTAAGCGTTTTTGGAGGCTTAAAACTAGATACGTACAACAATAAATATTTTCCAACAAAAGGGGTTTGTCTTGATGCAGACTTGCACATGTATTTATATGCCAGTCATTTTAATGAAGATTTTCAAAATTTTTCAATAGCAAAGGCAGACATGGGATATGCCTTTAGTGTTTCACATAAATTAGCGTTTAATGTGCAAACTAGTGGCGGGTTTAAAATGGGGGATAAATCAACAAAAACATTGGATTTTGCATTGGGAGGTTACGGCAATAATTTAATCAATAATTTTATTCCTTTTGTCGGTTACGATTTTATTTCCCTTACGGGGAATAGTTATGTAAAGGCGTCTTTAAGTGCCGATTTTGAGATTTTTAAAAAGAACCATATAACGTTAGAAGGGAATTGGGCCAATGTAGATGATGATATTTTCGAATCGGGAGAATGGTTTACGCTTCCCAATTATAGGGGCTATGCTTTAGGCTACGGTATGGAAACGTTTGTTGGCCCCTTACAAGTTAAATACAGCTACTCTCCTGAAAAAAATAAAAGCTATTGGTTTTTTAATGTCGGTTTTTGGTTTTAAAGGTGTTTTTTTTCATTTCCGCGTAAGCGAAAAACAGCAAGTCTTTATTCCCACAGATCATTATATTTGTTAAGTTATGCAACTTTTTTGGCAAGGCCTATTATTATTTCTGCACTTCCTCATCAAGAGAAATCCTGAATGAACATACTTTTTTGTATCTTTATGTATCTAATTGAAGTTTAAGTACTTGAAACTTTTAACTTCTAATATCTAACTTTTAACTTTAAATAAAATGCCTTTTTATCATACATTAGGAAGCATTCCGCCTAAACGCCATACGCAGTTTAGAAAACCAGATGGTAGTTTGTATTCTGAACAGTTATTCGGTACCATTGGGTTTGATGGTATGTACACAAATAGCTACCATGAGCAACGGCCCACACAAGTCAAGAAAATAAAAAAACAATATAGTGTAGCGCCAAAAATTGCCAAAGCAAATAACATACAATCCTACCGTTTAAAAGGATTTCAGGTACAGCCAGAGCAAGATTATTTAGAAAGTCGAAAAACAGTACTTATAAACAAAGATTGCGCCATCATATTGGCAGCACCAAAACAAAGTACCCAAGATTACTTTTATAAAAATACCGATGCGGATGAATTGATTTTCATCCATAAAGGCACAGGAAAATTAAGAACCCATTTAGGAAATCTCGATTTTAAATATGGCGATTATTTGTTGGTTCCCCGAGGCATTATTTATAAAATGGATTTTGATACGGAAGACAATCGACTTTTTATAGTCGAATCGCACCGACCCATTTACACCCCAAAACGTTACCGGAATTGGTTTGGACAATTGTTGGAACATGCGCCGTATTGCGAACGCGATATTCGCAGGCCACAAGAACTGGAAACCTACAACGAAACCGGCAACTTTTTAATAAAAGTAAAAAAGCAGGAGGATATTATTGAAATGGTGTATGCATCGCATCCGTTTGATGTGGTTGGGTACGATGGTTACAACTATCCGTATGCCTTTTCAGTCCATGATTTCGAGCCTATTACAGGGCGCATCCATCAACCGCCACCAGTCCATCAAACTTTTGAAACCGATGCCTTTGTGGTCTGTAGTTTTGTACCGCGTTTGTACGATTACCATCCGCTTTCCATTCCCGCGCCCTATAACCACAGTAATATAGATAGCGATGAGGTGCTGTATTACGTGGATGGCGATTTTATGAGCCGTAACGATGTGGAGGCAGGCCAGATCTCATTGCATCCCGCAGGTATTCCGCATGGGCCACATCCGGGAGCGACCGAACGGAGCATTGGCAAAACAAAAACAGATGAGTTAGCAGTTATGGTCGATACCTTTAAACCCTTAATGGTTACGGAAGAAGGCATGAAAATAGCCGATGACGATTATCATAAATCGTGGATATAGGCCCACCCAACCCTCCCAAAGGGAGGGCTTTTTAAATTTCAACTTAAACAAGAAATAATTGATTTAGGTATAATTAAAGACTCCAATCCCCGTTTGAGTTTCTCCCTTTGGGGAGATTAAGAGGGGCTTATACTATGTATACATTAGAAAAAATATTTGAAGGCGCACAAGATTTTTTGCCCCTTTTAGGAACAGACTACGTAGAATTCTACGTAGGCAACGCAAAACAAGCAGCACACTTTTATAAAACAGCCTTTGGGTTTCAGTCGCATGCCTACAAAGGCTTGGAAACTGGCTCAAAAGATTCAGTAAGTTATGTGCTAAAACAAGATAAAATCCTTTTGGTTTTAACCACGCCCCTAAATAGTAAATCACCCATAAATGAGCATCTAGTAAAGCATGGCGACGGCGTAAAAGTAATAGCACTTTGGGTAGAAGATGCTAGAAAAGCCTACCAAGAAACCACAAGTAGAGGTGCCAAATCGTATATGGAACCTGTGGTAGAAACAGATGACAATGGCGAAGTAGTGCGTGCCGGTATTTACACCTATGGAGAAACAGTACACATGTTTGTTGAACGTAAAAATTATAAGGGCGCTTTTCTGCCCGGTTTTAGGGCATGGAAAAGCGATTACAACCCAGTGCCAGTAGGCTTAAAATATATAGACCACATGGTTGGCAACGTAGGTTGGGGCCAAATGAATGTTTGGGTAAAATGGTATGAGGATGTTATGGGGTTCGAAAACTTTTTATCGTTTGACGATAAACAAATCCATACCGAATATTCCGCGTTAATGAGTAAAGTAATGAGCAATGGCAACGGGCGCATAAAATTCCCCATAAACGAACCCGCCAAAGGCAAAAAACGATCTCAAATTGAAGAATATCTCGATTTTTACGAAGGTGCGGGCGTACAGCATATTGCGGTGGCAACAGATGATATTATAAAAGCAGTAACCCAATTAAAAGCACGAGGCATCGAATTTTTATCAACTCCACCCGAAGCCTATTATAAAGCGGTTCCTGAAAGATTGCATGAACATAACCACGAATTAAGGGAAGACATAGAAACCCTTAAAAGCTTGGGCATTATGATAGATGCCGATGAAGAAGGCTACTTATTGCAAATCTTTACAAAACCCGTGGAGGACAGACCTACGCTGTTTTTCGAAATCATTCAACGTATGGGCGCACGCGGTTTTGGAGCCGGAAATTTTAAGGCACTTTTTGAATCTATTGAAAGAGAACAGGCCAATAGAGGCACCCTTTAAATACCACAAATATATTCTGGTTTATAGACTATCAAAAAAGTCTGTTTTTATACTATTGCGAAGAACAACTTGTCCCATTATTTTTCGGGAAAGTGATCTATAGGTTGTTAGTAATCGATCAACCAATTACTTCACTGCTCCCGATAGCTGTCGGGTGCGTGGGAATGCCCAAAGAAAGAGTTTTAATCAATTTTCCGATCATTCCCTGACGCTTGTGCCGAAATAAAAAAGAATTCCTATTTGATACCTCGTACCCTTGGGTCGAAGTAATTCATTGCCGTTTAAAAAAAACAGATTTTATTTGCTATCTTAGATAAAAGGAATGATTTTAATATATTTTTCACGTGTTTGAATACAAAAAAAACGAAAAAAATATGTAGGTTTGCACCACAAAAAAAATAATATATGTCGTTTTCAGATTTATTTGATAGTGGATTTAAAAAGCGTAATGAAGACCATTTTGCAGCTATTGTACGTGTAGCCATGAATGATGGTATCATTACCGCAGAAGAAAAAGCATTTTTGGATCGCTTAGCGCATAATTTAAACATTAGTGCAGAAGATTATAAAATAATTTTAAAGGATTATAAATCGCATCCCATAAACCCACCGTTATCTTATGATATCCGTTTAGAGCGTTTGTATGATTTGGCACGTATGGTTTATGTGGACCATATTAAAGATGACCATGAGGAACTCTTGCTTAACAAAATTGCTGTGGGACTTGGGTTCCATCCTGAAAACGTGAAGTATATTGTGGACAAAGCCTTAACCTTAGTGAAAAATGGGGTGGATTTAGACACTTTTATGGATGAAATCAAAAATATGAATAGGTAATTTTACCTTGTATTAAATTATAAAAAATGTGAACTAATTGGTTCGCATTTTTTTTTTGATATCCATTCACTAAAAATTATCATTTTTTTAACAAACTTTATTATACATTTACGTTTTGTAATTTAGTGATACATGCTAAAAATTAACTGTTTATTTTTAACGGTTACGTTAAGTTTCTTCTCGTTATTTCTGTTTAAAACAGAAAGCAACCTGTCATATAAATCTGTTAGCCATCCGCATGATATTAAAATTGACCGTTCAGTTAATGCCTCTGCCATCTCAATCAATAATTCTTTTGAAGAATTAGTAAGTTTTGAGAAACTGAAAAAACAAAACCATGTAAATTATTCAGAATCGTACAAGCCTTTAAACAAGGTGCTATTAGAAAACAACTCAAATTATTTAAAAGCCTGCGATTTCTTCAATTTAAATTTAACCATTAGCAAAATAATATACCCGTTTCATTCCTTCTTGTAGCCTATTGTTTTTGCACCATTCAACAAAACCTCCATCATAGCAATGATTCGTGAGGGTCTTAACAATTCAATAAATAATAATCCAAAAAAACACAAGATGAAAACTTCAGTAGTAATTCTTTCCATAATTTTAACTTTAAGCGTATTCCTTCCTTTTTTATATTTTATTTTAAACGGAACAAGAAATACTGTAAGCACAAAAAAACTCATAAATTCTTCATTAAAAGATAGCGGCATTGTTTATGGTCTTAAAGAGATATGGCGTAAAAATTTTATTGGCATAAGTAATGACCATAAAATATTGACCAACGTATATTTTGAAACAGGACATCCAATAATTATCAATATTAATATAGCAGAGATTAAACAATGCCATGTTGTAAAAAATTACAACTACGATAAAAAAAAGATAACGGGCTTAAAAAATTTGCATTTGGAAATATCCTATAAATCTTCAGGCAAGTCCAATACCATCATCAATTTTTTTGATGTAGATACCGATTTAATAGAAGATTTTGAGCTTCAACGCATTGAAAAATGGCAAAAACTGATTGCAGACGCTATATTAGAACAACATGCGTTTAAAATGGCTTCTTAAATTTTAGAATAATTGCTTGTCATTGCGAGGCCCAAGAAAAAAATTTCAAGCGGTAAAAATGACATTTCATAAATAATTGATTTTAAATTAGTTAAATACGATGTCAATGGTAGGAGGTACTACGAAGCAATCTGTCTAATTCATAAACAAAATAGGATAGAAGTTCAATTTGAAAGATTGCTTCGTTTTTTTCTAATGAAAAAACTCGCAATGACGGTTTTTGCACATTTTTTATTTATGCAATTTAAGTTGAATACGCTTTCGCGGAATATCCACTTCCAAAACCTTAACAATGACTTGTTGGTGCAAACCAACGTGTTCGTTCACGTCTTTTACAAAGCTATCGGATAAATTGGACACGTGAATCAATCCACTTTCTTTAATACCAACATCTACAAAACAGCCAAAATTAGTGATGTTGTTTACAATGCCGGGGAGCAATTGCCCTTCTTTTAAATCGTTGATGGTTTTTATGTTTTGATTGAAAGTGAAGACTTTGGCTTGTTCGCGAACGTCCAAACCGGGTTTTTCCAGTTCTTTGATGATATCTTGAAGCGTTGGCAGTCCCACCGAATCTGAGCCATATTTTTTTAAATCTATCTTTAGAAGTAAGTCTGTATGTCCAATTAAATCGGATACGTTCTTGCCCAAATCTTTCGCCATGGTTTCAACTATTGCATAACTTTCAGGATGGACCGCCGAATCGTCCAAAGGGTTTTTAGGCTCTTTAATCCGTAAAAAAGCAGCACCTTGTTCAAAGGCCTTGCCTCCTAAACGCGGTACTTTTTTAATGTCGTTTCTCGATTTAAAAGCACCATGTTCATTGCGGTATCCAAAAATATTTTCGGCAAGTTTTGGCCCAATTCCAGACACGTAGCTCAACAACGGCTTGCTCGCTGTATTAATGTTTACACCAACCGCATTTACGCAATTTTCAACCACAGCATCCAATGCTTTTTGAAGGTTAGTTTGGTCCACATCATGTTGGTATTGCCCAACGCCAATGGATTTGGCATCAATTTTAACCAATTCTGCCAATGGGTCTTGCAAACGTCTTCCAATAGACACAGATCCACGTACCGTTACATCATAATTTGGAAATTCTTCCCGTGCTATTTTAGATGCCGAATAAATACTCGCACCCGCCTCACTAACCACAAATACCTGTACATTATTTTTAAAATGGATTTTTCCAATAAAAGCTTCAGTTTCTCGTGATGCGGTGCCGTTTCCAATCGCAATGGCTTCAATTTGGTAGGCTTCGGTTAACGAACTTATTTTTTTCATGGCGCCAGCACTATCGCTTTTAGGTGGATGCGGATAAATGGTTTCGTTATACAACAAACCACCTTGAGCATCCAAACATACCACTTTACAACCCGATTTAAAACCAGGGTCGATAGCCAAAATCCGTTTTTCGCCCAAAGGCGAACCCAACAAAAGTTGCTTTAGGTTTTTTGCAAATACTGAAATGGCGGCTTCATCGGCTTTTGCTTTTGCTACTTGTAACGCTTCATTGCTTAACGACGGAAACAACAAACGTTTATAAGCATCTTTAATGGCGAGTTGAATTTGTTCTGAACATGCATTATGGGAACGGATGATTCTATCTTCAATTTTTGATAATGCTTTGTCATCATCAATCTCTATTTTTGTTTTGATGACCCCTTCATTTTCAGCTCTTAAAATAGCCAGTAATCTGTGGGATGGGATTCTGCTTAACGCTTCTTCCCAATCAAAATAATCACGGAATTTTTGGGCATTTTCACTTGTACTGAGTGCAGCCGAAGTATCATCAGCCTTGGTTTTGACAACTTTTGTGGAAATCATGGCGAAACGCTCTAATTGGTAACGGATGTTGTTTCTAACATCGGTACGCTCATTGATCCATTCGGCAATAATATGGCGTGCGCCTTCCAACGCATCTTCAACAGAGGTTACTTCGTCTTTTATGTATTTAAACGCTAAAGATTCTATATCATTTGCATTTTGGCCCATAATGATTTTTGCCAAGGGTTCCAATCCATTTTTTCTGGCGGTTTCAGCTTTGGTTTTTCTGCCTTTTTTGAAGGGCAGGTATAAATCTTCAAGCGATGTTAAATCTTGTGCGGCCTCTATTTTTTGTTTTAATTCGGAATTTAAAACGGCCTGTTCTTCAAGTGCTTTTAAAATGGCTGTTTTTCGTTTTTTTAAAGCTTCAAATTGTTCTTTGTACCTTACAATAGCGCCAATTTGAACCTCATCTAAATTGCCTGTTCGTTCTTTACGGTAACGTGAAATAAAAGGAATGGTGCACGCTTCATTTAATAGTTCAACCGTGTTTTTTATGGAAACTTCAGGTAATTGCGTGTGCGAGATTATATATTTTATCATTAATTTTTCTTTTGAAAAAAACCAAAAAGGGTGGTATTATAAATCCAAACTTAATTGTTCTTCAATTTTGGGATGAAAAGTTCCAATAATAACAAAAGGATTATTTGCTCTTCGTCTGTGCCATTGCATGGTTGTTCCTAAAAAAAGATATACGTCATGTTGATTTACAAAAGTATCAAAGTATTTTTGTTTCACTTTTTCAAGAGCAATTTTCTCATTCCCTTTTGCGTCACGAAGACAATTCCAATAAAGTTGAAATATTTCCCAATCTTCAATCATTAAAGTACTTGGAACACCTTCATCATCTTCAAAAGTATAAGAAAATTTAAAAGGAACTTTAGGGATTAGTTTTTCAGGGTCGCTTTCTATTTCTGCAAATAAGTCTGTTTGTTTTCTTAATTCTTTCCATTCATCTTTCCATTCCTTGGAATCATCTTCTATAATAAAGTTTGTAATCTTTGACGGTTTAAAAGTCACCAACGATATGTTAGTTGGAGATTTAGAATCATTAAGTAGTTTTTCCTTATTAGTATAGACATTCCTTAAACAGATTCTTTTTCGTTCTCTCCAATAATTTTTAGTGTCAAGTGTATTAATAATTTTAACATTGTAATTATTTGGAGAATGGCTTTCTGGTCTAAAATCATCATTTCTCGGTTTTACATCAAGTTCTATCCAAGTATATTTTTTAAACCCAGTATCCTTTTTTATTTGATTCAAAAAACTTAATGGGATAGGGTAAATTCTAATCCATGAACCATCTTCTAAAATTCCAGCAGTACAAACTAATTCATCATAACTTCTAGAGGGAAGAGGATAAGTTGTTACTGTAATTAGAATTTTCTTTAAAGCCATAAATTACAAATGCTCAATTTTGTATTTAAATTCTTTAAAATGTGAAATCGCTTCTGCTAAATGGGTTCTATGGCATTGGCAGTTATCAGCTTCAAAACAAGTTAAAGCAATTCTTTTATTGTATTTTAACAAGTCTAGAATTTCTTTTTGATAATTTGTTGTTTGTGGAATACTGTTCAAAACATAATCATGAAACAAGTTGTCATAATCACTTTGTGAATCTAATTCTTGCCGTTTATCAGAATTAATACCAACTTCTGGAATATGAAAATACTTTATTCCGACACCTTCACAGGCATTTTGGAGTTGATTTTTACTAAAACCATATTTCATACTTAAAGCATTTCTTCTAACATCGCAAAGAATCTTAATGTTGTTTTTAATTAACTTATTTAAATAATGTTCAAGAGAAATCCCTTCATATCCAATAGTAAATAGGACAATTTCATCTTCAGAAGACCTAAAATTATCCAAGTTTTTCAATTCTTCATTCGACAGATATTTATATGCAATTGTACTATTAATAGCATAGTAAGGATATCTCTTGTATGTTAAATCAATTAAGTCATCACTCGTTTTCCCTTTATAAATAACAGAAAAATCTGAAATTATTTTTTTGTCTTCTTTATCAATTTGAGTTAGATAATTAGTTTCATCCAATTTTTTCCAAGTTTTTGATGTTTCAGAAACAATTCCATACTTTTTTAAAGTATTTAAATCAGCATTTGCTTGAAAAGAAAAACAACCAAGTTTGTAAGGCACAAAATCATAGGTTTTTTTCTTTGTTTTATACCTACTGTATAAAAATAACAATTTTTGAACTTTTATTTTATCAAGCTCATTATTAAATACTTGCAAAAGGGATAGTACTATTTTTCTTCTGTAATACATTATTCAAATATAAATAATTTTAGTTTATATGTTATTCATTATTAAAAATTACAACGATTAGCTAAAAAAATCCCGTCTCTAAAGTAACATTGAAAACGGGATTTTTACAAATTTATATTAAGAACAATTAATTTCCTGCTTGTGTTTTAGCTTCTTCAATCATTTTTTCATTAGGAACGATCGCTACATTTACGCGTCGGTTTTTGGCGCGACCTTCGGCAGTTCCATTATCGTGCATGGGCTGGCTTTCACCAAACCAATTGGTTGTAAAACGTCCAGCACCCAATCCTTTTTCTTTTAAATAATTGGTAACAGCATACGCTCTATTTTTTGATAGGGTCATGTTTGATTCCTCAGAACCAACACTGTCTGTATGGCCAACCACCAAAATATTGGTGTCTGGATATTCCTTGAACACATTGGCCAATTTATTTAGAGTGGTTTGGGATGCACTGTTAATGTGGTATTTAGCAGTATCAAAATAAACACCACTGCTTTCATCAAAAGTTACCACAATACCGTCATCCACACGTTCTACTTGAGCCCCTGGAATTTCTTCTTCAATTTTTTGGGCCTGTTTATCCATTTTATTTCCAATAAGAACTCCTGCTCCTCCACCAACAACGCCACCAATTACAGCCCCCAACTCGCCATTGCCTCCTTTACCAACGTTGTTACCAATAATGGCACCTAAAATGGCACCACCGGTAGCGCCAATAACGGCGCCTTTTTGTTTATTATTAGCATTTTGGACTGCTTTACAATTTGTTAAACTGATTGCTAAAACAAGCGTGAAAAGCAACATTCCTATGTTTTTTATTTTTGTACCCATGATTATTTTTGTTTTTTATTGAAATTCATATTTATAATAAACGGCTCCCCATTACCTGAAACTGTTTGTTGCCATTGCATATCTGTATCTGACAAAGCGGTTAACTTTAATCTAAATCCTTGATTGGTGTCTGATTTGTTTTTTTCGTTAGTGGGTTTCAGCAGAAAATCATAATATCCGTTGTCCGCATTCACTTCTTGAATGGTGAACACAAAATTTCTAATCCCCGTAGAGCAACTAGACTCATTTATGGTATAGGTGCCTGTGTTGTTGTTTGGCACAAACTGCCATGTACTACCTTCAAAGCAATCTTTGTTGGTGTCGTTTAACAATGTAACGTTGTATTTACCTGTTTTGCTGTAGGTTATTGATGTTAATGTCCAATCGCCTTTAATAACTTTTTTAGAATCTCTAACGGTTTTTGATGAACCACAACTTACTAAGCCAATTGTAAGTAATAAAACTATAATTCTTTTCATGTTTTAAGTATTTATTTGAAGCAAAGGTGCGACAGGTTTGTGAATTTTGCATTATAAAATTCTAAATTTTCATTATACAATTTCCATTTTATGAATTTCATCGGATTAAATAAGTTTTTAATAGAACCAAAAACAGACTTTCAATATGGAAGTCTGTTTTTATGAATATAAATAAGTTGAAATTTCTTTTTTTGCTAACTAAGCCACTTTTTTTAGTAAGTCGAAACATGGACATTTTTTACAACGTTTGTTATCGCCTTTTTTATATTTCTCGCAGCAACCGCTCTTTACTTTGCCTGGAAGTTTAATCCCAGCTTTTTCAAGTTTTTTTAGTGCTTTTTTCTGTTTCTTTTTGCCCAAGTGACCCATTTGTAAATAAAGGAAAGAGCAAAAATAGTTATTTTTATTAAATCTAAATAAGATTAAGTGTTAAAATTATTGAGGGCTTCCAGTTGATGCCGAACTAACGGTTAAGTTAACAATATCTCTGTCAAATAAATACAGGCCTCCTTTATCGTCGCCAATCAAGTTTATCTTGTCTAAAATGGTTCGTGCCATAGCCTCCTCTTCTATTTGTTCGGCAACGTACCATTGTAAAAAGTTATGTGTTGAATAATCTTTTTCCTGCAAACTTATATGCACCAACTCGTTGATACTTTCTGAAACAAAAATTTCGTGCTTATAAAGTTCTTCAAACATTTCTTTAAACGATTTGAACGTTACATTAGGTGCGGCAAGTGCCGATATTTGAGCATGCCCACCACGTTCGTTTACATATTTTACCAACTTTAGCATGTGGTCGCGCTCTTCTTGGGATTGCTTGTACATAAACCCTGCAACACCTTCTAACCCTTTTACTTCTGCCCAACATGCCATTGCTAAATAAATTTGTGATGATTCGGCTTCTATACGTATTTGGCCATTAAGTGCTTTTTCTATATTTTTTGATAACATCATTTTGTGTTTTTTGTAAAGTTAATGAATTATTTAAGGGCTTCAAAGTTTCATTTCAGTAATAATTAAGTCTGTTACAGATTTTTAATAAGATTAAATCTATAAACCCATTTAAAATCCTAACTTATTTGTAAACCATTCGGAATGGCAGTATCATCTGGATTTACAAAAACCAATTTTCCTTCGGCAGTTTCGGTCATTAAAATCATGCCTTGGCTTTCAACACCCCGTAAATCCCTTGGTGCTAAATTTACCAGCACCGTTACACGTTTTCCAACCACTTCTTCTGCTGTAAAACTTTCGGCTATTCCAGAAACAATGGTACGTACATCAATTCCTGTATCGACTTTTAAAACCAATAATTTTTTGGCTTTTGGCATTTTTTGAGCTTCTAAAATAGTGCCTACCCGAATGTCCAATTTTGTAAAATCATCAAAAGTGATGGTGTCTTTCTGTGGCTCTACTGTTTTTTTGGCAGCTTCGTTTGCTTTTTTACTGGCAATCAATTTATCCAGTTGAAATTGAATGGTTTCATCTTCAATTTTGCTGAATAACAGTTCTGCTTCTCCTATTTGATGACCTGGTGGTACAAGGGTTTCTTTTGAACTGATATCATTCCAAGTTAAACCGTCATTGCGAGACCCATTTTTATGCCCCGATGTGTCGGGAATGGAAATCTGTTCCTTTGAAGAGATAACCACGTCGCTATGGGCCTCGTTATGACGTAACCCTAGAATACCTTTAAGTTTGGTAGAAGTAAAAGGTAAAAAAGGTTCGCTTAATGTTGCCAAAGCCGAGGCTATTTGTAACGCCACATACATAATGGCCTGTGTGCGCGGTTCATCAAATTTTACGACTTTCCAAGGTTCTTCGTCGGCTAAATATTTGTTGCCAAGGCGTGCGAGATTCATCAATTCCTGTTGTGCTTCCCTAAAACGGTATCGCTCAATGGAACTTGAAATAACCTCTGGATAGGCTTTAATGGCTGCCAACGTTTCTTCATCTACTTGCGAAAATCCGTTTGGAGCTGGCACAATTCCGTTATAAAATTTATTGGTCAACACCACAACGCGATTGATGAAATTTCCAAAAATAGCGACCAACTCGTTGTTGTTTCGTGCCTGGAAATCTTTCCATGTAAAATCGTTATCCTTGGTTTCTGGTGCGTTAGCCGTTAATGTATAACGCAAAACGTCTTGCTGACCCGGAAATTCCTTTAAATAATCGGGCAACCAAACCGCCCAATTTTTTGAGGTTGATAATTTGTTGCCTTCTAAATTCAAAAACTCGTTGGCAGGAACGTTATTGGGTAAAATATAGCTTCCCTCGGCTTTTAACATGGCTGGGAAAATAATACAATGGAATACAATATTATCTTTACCTATAAAATGGACCAATTTGGTGTCTTTGTCTTTCCAATAGGGTTCCCAGTCTTTACCAACCCGGGCAGCCCATTCTTTGGTGGATGAAATATAGCCAATAGGGGCATCAAACCAAACGTAGAGCACTTTGCCTTCGCCTCCTGGAACTGGTACTGGAATACCCCAATCTAAATCGCGGGTCACGGCACGCGGGCGCAACCCATCGTCTATCCACGATTTTACCTGTCCGTACACATTCGGTTTCCAATCTTTTTTGTGGCCTTCTAAAATCCATTCACGTAAAAACGCTTCGTGCTTATCTAAAGGCAAAAACCAGTGTTTTGTTTGTTTTAAAGTGGGCACATTGCCTGTTAATGCTGATTTTGGATTGATCAAATCCGTCGCATTTAAACTACTGCCGCAGCTTTCGCATTGGTCGCCATAAGCTTCTTCATTGCCACATTTAGGGCAGGTACCTGTAACGAATCTATCCGCTAAAAACTGATGTGCTTTTTCATCGTATAATTGCTCGGTAGTTTCTTCAATAAAATCGCCTTTATCATATAGGGTTTTAAAGAATTCTGAAGCGGTTTCATGATGGATTTTAGCCGAGGTACGCGAATAGTTGTCAAACGAAATTCCGAATTCTTCAAACGATTTTTTAATGATAGCATGATATTTATCTACCACATCTTGCGGCGACACCCCCTCATTTTTTGCTTTTATGGTAATGGGCACCCCATGCTCATCGCTTCCGCCAATAAAAACCACATCGTTTCCTGTTAATCGCAAATAACGTACGTAAATATCTGCGGGCACATAAACCCCTGCCAGATGCCCAATATGAATGGGCCCGTTGGTGTAAGGTAACGCCGAGGTAATGGTATATCGTTTTGGTGTGTTCATCTTGAATTCAATTTGATTGCAAAAATAGACATTCTGTTTATCTTTTGTTAATTCTTGTATATAGATTTACTGATAGTTGTCGCACAAAATATTTAATCTCGCCGTAACATTTATCATATCTTTTCTATCTATATTAGATTCATCTAAGTTTTTATATGAAAAAACAATACCTACTTTATTTTATAGTTTTTTTATACTGCTCATTATCAGCGCAAAATGCTGTAGATTCTACTGAATTAAAGTCAAATCCAATCATATATTTAGAAGGTAATTTCGGTTATACTGGTGGAAATGCTAGTGGGTTCACAATAGGATGTCAAATTAATTATCAAAATAATAAAGATTTATTCACATTTAGATATCAGAATCAATCAAATTTGAAATCTGACTATGTTGCTGTCGCTTTTATAGCGTTCCCATACATATACTCAGATTTTAATATTGACGAATATTCAATCCTATATGGAAAACGCTATATTGACAACAATGAATCTTATAGTTTTTCAATTGGTGTTTCTAATAATATTAAACATAGCAAAATAAAAGAAAACAATATTGTTTATTGGCAAGATGAAAGCTATATTGGCATCCCTTTTGAAGTAACCATCAAATGGTTTAAAGCTAATAAAAAACGTTTTAGAGCTTATTATGGACTTATACCTATTGGAAAACCAACAGCATTCGGTAGGTCTTTTGGTTTCAAATTATATGGGAATGTTGGTAAGAGCAGCTATATAGGAGCAGGTTTATCTTTGGGTTATGGCTGGCATAAAAAATATTGAATATGATAATAAAAAAAACAATTATATTTCTTTTGTGTATTATTACAACTGAAATATATTCGCAAACAAAAATGATACGACCTCCCTATTTAAAAGCAGGCGACACCGTTGCCATTGTGGCACCTTCGGGTGTTTTGAACAGCAGAACCCAAGAAATTGAACAAGCCAAAAGCTTGCTTAAAAGTTGGGGACTGGAAGTGGTTGTTGGCAAAAACGTGTTTAAACAAGCAAATCATTTTGCAGGAACCGATGAAGAACGTCGTGAGGATTTCCAAAAAGCGATGGACGACCCAAAAATAAGTGCCATTTGGTGTGCCAGAGGTGGTTACGGAACGGTTCGGATTCTGGATAAATTAGATTATACCAAGTTCAAAAAACACCCTAAATGGCTTGTTGGGTATTCTGATATTACGGCGTTGCACAACCAATTTCATAACGAAGGCATAGAAAGCATCCATGCCATGATGTGCACCAGTATGCAAGATAATTTAGAGGCCATCAAAGAAACGGTTTCTACTTTTAAGGATGCTATTTTCGGGAACTCTTTAACCTATACTTTAAAGGGCTCAATTTATAATAAAACAGGGAATGCTTCAGGGGTGTTAGTGGGCGGAAACTTAACCATGTTGCATACCATGCTAGGTTCTAAAACGAGCTTAGACACCTCTGGAACAATACTTTTTATTGAGGAAATTGGCGAATATGAATACCATATAGACCGCATGTTGCAAAGTTTAAAACGCGCCGGTTATTTTGATAACTGTAAAGGGGTTATAGTAGGCGATATAACAAAGGTTAGAAAAAACACGACGCCTTGGGGCACCTCTGTGGAACAATTAATTATTGATGCACTTTCAGATTATAATTTCCCAATTGCCTTTAATATGCCTGCGGGACATGAAAAAGATAATAGAGCGATGATTTTGGGGAGAACGATTCAGTTAAAGGTTGATAAAAATCAATCGACCATTGTTTTTGAAAAGTAATCTATTTCAACCCATCAACAGTAACGCTTATTTCGCCATTAATTTTTAAAAACGCCAAAATAGCATTGTTGGTTAATTGTATTCCTTGAAAATTGATATCCTCCATTTTGCCGTTTACAAAAACACCAGGGATTGGCGAGTAATTGCTTAAATAATTAAGTATGGTTTGTTTGCCTTCATCTAAATTGGGTTGAATGGAATATCTACAATTTTCTTGTATCCTTTTTAAAATCAACCCCTTTGCCAACCAATTGGCAGTTCTGATCAACTGGCTTTTGGTATCTAAAACATAATCTAAATTATTGAAATATATTTCTTTGGTGGCACTATCGTATAGCGGAAGTCCTTGCAAATAAATAGTGCCATTTACAGACCCTTTTAAATCTAAAGCAATGACCATGTTGCCATCTTTGTGCCAAAGATCGACTTTTTTAACGGTCACTTTTTTAGAGCCCGAACCAAATTCCTGCCCCGAGAAGTTTTTGGTCATTATTTTTGAGGCGTCATTATAGGTTGATACCGCAATGATGTTTGAAGTCACACGGTTTGGCATTTTGTTTACCGGCTTTAATACAATGTTTTTAGCATCAAATTTAGATTCTGGTTGTTTTCCAATTAAAGTTTCCATGGTACATTTCATGCCCATATTTAGCAATACTTGGTCATTTTTTAATTTCGCATCCGTAGTATAAATTTCAATAGGCACGATTCGAAGCCAACTTTCATAATTATCGCTCATTTTAAAAGGCACGGTTAATTTTTCGATGGCTGCCAACACGTTGGGTTTAAAATCCATGGATGCTTCAATGGCAGCATCAATACTTTTCTCTATTTCGGCTCGAAAGATTTTTATGGCAGGATTTACAAGATAGGTAACGGGCAGGTTTTTACCGTAAACCACCAAAGAAGGGCTTTCTGTCCATTCCAAATCTTTTAATTGGGTACGCGATTTTAATTTCCAATTGGACAAACCAATGTCGCTGGTTAAAGTAACCACGCCATTAAGGTTAAACTCGCTCATTTTGTATAGGTTGACACCCAAGGCTTGCGTACCAACACGGTATTTAATGTTGGCTTTTAAAGGCAGTATGGTCTCTATTTTTCCGTTGAACTTTTGGTCGTTATTTATGGTAATTGGGGCTTGTTTCCAGATTTTTATCTCAATATTATCGTCTTCTATGGTTTTGTCTTCATAAATCAAACCTTTTAAAATGGCATTGGTCTGGTTTTCAATATCCTTTAATTTGATGGTAACAGGGAAATTGATGAACGAAGGCACGTTCTCGTAAACCAAAGGTCGTGCTTCTTCGGGTTCTGGTTTTTGCGTTATTAAACTTTGTTTGGAAGCACAGGAGAGGTTAAGCAAAACCACCATTAACACTGAAAAAAACGAAGCACTTTTAAACATTTTGATGTTTTTTGGTGGCAAATGTAATTAAACTACTTTAGGGCAAAACACATAAAGGATTAAAATTCCAAAAAAAAACTATACCCCAAATTGATTCAAATGATGGTCTAAATGTTTGTAAAACATGGTATTCCATTCTTTTTTTGTGAGTTTTCCAAAGGAAAAGGATTCCCGGTTATCAAAATAATCTTCCCCCAAACTTATCGTTTTCAAAATATAATTGATGAGCCTTACTTTTTCCAATTCAAAACTTTTTTCATTGGTAATTAAAAATTCTGGTGCTGTTCTACTGTTTCGTTTGTAGGGTTTATTGCCAACAACAATAGGTTTTACAAATAATTTCAGCATGGTTTTTTTAAAACCACTTGGTTTAGTGTGCATATCTTCCAATGCCATTTCGTAAGTAACATTGCAATGAGCCAACATTTTCTCAACGCTCATTTTTCCCCATAATGGTGGTGTTTCAGGTTTGAGATTGTTAATTCTTTGAATAACGGCGTTGGTTTCGTTGATGTCGAAGAGGTTTATCATAATAAATTGCTTTAATTTAAAACGCATCGCAATTTATTTATTTTATTTTTACTTTGGATTTGTTTCAGGTTAAAAGTTTAGATATTAAACTGTCTTTTTATGATCTTTCAAAAGAAGTATACCGTGTTTTAGAGGAACGCAACCGTCTTAAAGATTTTTCGAATTTAATTTCAACGAACTCTAATAATAAAAACAGTCCATAGTTTCATTAGATTAGGATTCCTGCCTACGCAGGAATGAAAAAAAACCTAAAACCCTCTTTCCTTTTGCAACTGCTCATAAGCTGCCTGTACTTTTTTAAACTTTTCTTCGGCACCTTGTTGATGTTCTTTACCTAAGTGAATCACTTTATCGGGGTGGTATTTTTTTGCCATGGTTCTATAGGCTTTTTTAATATCGTCTGTGGTTGCCGTTTTGTCAATTTCCAATATTTTATAGGCACTATCACTACTGTTGTAAAACATAGCCTTGATACTCTCGTAATCGTTATGGCTAATGCCCAAATAACCGGCTATGGTACGAATTTGTTGTTCTTCGTCATCGGTTACCATTTCATCTGCTTTTGCTATTCCAAATAAAAAGTGGATGAGCTGCAAACGGGATGCATGCTGCATCATTTGCCTAATTTGCAAGCAGACTTGTTTGGTTGAGATATTTTGCTGTTTATTGATTTCCTTAAAAAGTTTAAAAGCATGGTTTGCACGCTCCTTGCCGTACATGTTTACAAACTGATTGCGCACAAAATCCAGTTCGCGTTGGTCTTGTTTACCATCAGCCTTAATAACTATGGATGCTAAAATGAGCAAACTCACTTCAAAATCGCCCGGTTGTGTTTGTGGACGTTGCCGCGGTTGATCCCTAAAAACGGTGCTACTGATTTCGGTGGACATGCCGTCTATTAAACTCCCTAATGCCAACCCTAAAATAGCGCCAATGGGCCCACCGAACGACCATCCCAACGCTGCACCAATCCATTTTGAATAACTCATGTAAGTATAAATTTTGTTTACCGTCAAACCTACATATAAAATTGTTCTTTTAAAAGAAGAAATGTGCTTATGTAGTTTCTTTATCTTTTTTGCCATTAGAAGTAAACAGGATCTGCCGGCAAGCATTTAAATACGTTATTGGCAAAATAATCTTTGTGGTCATTGGAAATAATAACTTAAATTTACAGCACACACGCATTGTTCCCCTCCTGGGAGGGGTTAGGGGTGGGTTATTACCATCTTTTCAAGTGGCCTTTGAAGAATGTACTTATTGTTTTTTGTGAAACTAACATGGGTTGGACCCGCGTTAAGGATAGCAGTGAAAATCCTTTTGGTTTTCTGTGATAAGTTACCAGCCTTAAAAAACAAACCTCTAACATTGATTGTGGATTCCTGCCTTTGCAGGAATGACAAAAACCAAAAGATTGCAACGGATAGCCTGACCTTATGACACCATAAGTGTTATAAGGGAACGCCAAAACCATTATTGCACAATTTTTGATTAACTTTGTACAGTATTAATACTTAAATTTAAATTTAAAAAATATGTATCCAGCAGAATTAGTAAAACCAATGCGTGAAGATTTAACCAAAGTTGGTTTTGAAGAATTACATACTGCCGAGGCTGTTGATGCGGCTTTAGCAAAGGAAGGAACTACATTGGTTGTGGTTAATTCGGTGTGTGGATGTGCCGCGGCGAATGCACGCCCGGGCACAAGAATGAGTTTGCAAAACGCGAAACGCCCAGACCATATTGTTACTGTATTTGCAGGTGTTGACAAGGAAGCTGTTGATGCGGCGCGTGGTTATATGGTGCCGTTTCCTCCAAGTTCGCCCTGTATGGCTTTGTTTAAGGATGGCGATCTGGTACACATGTTAGAGCGTCACCATATTGAAGGCAGACCAGCAGAATTAATTGCTGAAAACCTTGTGGATGCTTATAATGAGTATTGCTAAAAGAGACCTAAAACCGATGCCTTACTGAAGTATAAGTTTAAAACCCATGATGTAGTCGTGGGTTTTTGTTTTATTGCGCAACCTTTTCACAAGTTTGCGTCTTTAAGTTAAGATCTTTAAGAAAAAATGAAAAAGCCCATTCTGCTATTTTTATTTGTGCTATGTTCAGGATTAGTTGCCTTTCAATGTGAAGATGGAACCAGAAATGACTCAAGAAGAGGAGCAAAAAGCCTTAAGTATTGGTCTTACGTATAAGGTTTCTTTAATTTTTAGGTAGCTTTTGAATCTTCATAAGAATTGTTCATCAATATCTTGAAATGCAAGATGTTTGGATTTCGAAAATCCATCACGTGATTTACACGAACTTTATCTGCCTAATAACGAGATAATTTTTTATTCGTTTCAATTTTTTTTTAAAAATCTTCGGCCACCTCAAAAAAGTTTAAATGAGTTCAATATAATGGCCTATAAAATGATAATTGGGACGCCTGTTTTTTGGTAATGCGAATAGCTAAAGGAAAGAGTCCTGCCTTATTGGGTTTTTTTTGTCCAGAAACCACGTTTTCATGTTTTGCAAAGTGCCTTCAGTTTTTGAAGACTTTGTTATCAAAAAAAACAATGATGACGGTTGAGTCGTTTTTAACTTCAGTTATTATCTTCGACTGAAGACGGGATTTGAATCTTTCAATCAGGTTGCTAATTACTTGTAGCATTGAAAAATTATTCAAATCAAAATTGGTATCGCAAACAACTTCATAATTATTTTTGGAAATGCAACTATAAAGTGGTTTCTTGCCCTATCACAAATCCAGATACCTCACAACATGTTAAACCTTTCAATGTAGGGTTTTTGAACAAAGCATTAGTTTTTTATAACCAATACAGATACCATTAAACTTTGAAAGCATTTTTAAATTTCTTCACAGTATTTTTTTTAGGTATAGGCCTATGTTATGGTCAATCACAATCTGTATTTAAAAAAATACCCCACCGCAATTGGAGAACAGAAAACATAAAACCCTTCAACGCTATAACAAAGAATTAAAAGAGATTGCCGAAATTTGTGGAATTGATAAAACCCTAACCAGTTACGTGGCCAGACATAGTTTTGCTAACTGTTTAAAACAAAAAGGAGTCGCTACCGACATCATTAGTGAATCTATGGGGCATCAAAACCTTAGTATCACACAAACTTATCTTAAGGAATTTGACAATTCAGTTTTAGATAAGGCGATTGAAATATTGGTTTGAAGGTAAATTTGTATTGTTTTTTATGAAACTATTTTTTAATTGATTTTTTAAGCTCTTTGGCAAATGGTGTAATAATTAATGTGTATCGCTATAATATCCATAATGTGTTAATATAAAAATCCAAATAGCCAAAGCGGTAGTTTTGTAATGGGAAACTCAACATCGTCTGCAACCACAAAACCGTTTTTTACAGAATCTATCTGTTTGCTCGTTATATCTTTACCCCCAACTTCAAAAGTAAATGTATTATCAACTAAAAAGTCTCCTTGTTTTGGGTATGCCATTTTATGTCTTACTGAAACTTGGGAAATAAAATAAGTTTCCCTCAAATTCCCCTTATTGGGGTTTGACGTAGAAAATGCAAAGGCGAGATTTGGGTTGTCCAAATACACTTTTTCGGGCTTTTGAAGTGTTGCCAAACTGATTCCGGATGCATACAATAATCTTATCAACTGGGCTTGCTCTAAAAAATGAAGATACGCTACCACTGAATTTCTATGGATATCGCTTTTTTTTGCAATATTGGTTATATTGGGCTGAAAGGGTACATTGGCGGCAACCACGTTAAGTAATTGCAACATTTTTTTTGCATTACGCACATCGAAACCCTTTAGTTCTGCCATATCGTATTCCACAATTAAGCGCACCAATTGTTGCAGCCGTGTGGAGTAACCTTGTTTATCTTCCATGGAAAATGGATAATAACCGTATTGTAAATAATCCTCAAAATACACTAATGGTTTAAACTCTGCAGGAAACATTTCGGTCCATTTACGGTCTTTGGAAAGTATGTCTTCCAAAGCAATAGGTTCAAAATTATACAAATCATTAAACGCCAAATATTCACGGTATGAAAGCCCCGGTAAGGTGTAAATTAACATCCGTCTGCTTAAATCGCCTTCTTCTCTAGAAATATCGATTACGGACGACCCTGTGAACACTATTTTTAAGTCAGGATAAAAATCATACAGGTTTTTTATATGAATAGACCAATTTTCGTATTTGTGCACCTCATCCAAAAAAAGATATTGCCCGCCTTTTTTAAAGAATGCTTCGGCAGTTTCTACCAAAGAATGTGTTGTGAAGTAAAAATCATCTAAGGACCAATAGGTTCCTTGGGTTGGTAACAACTTTAACTCTTTTAATTTTTGTAACAAAAGGGTCGTTTTGCCAGTACCTCTAGCCCCTTTTATGCCTATTAATTTGTTGTTCCAGTTAATCTCATTGTATAAATAGCGTTTCTTTTCAGAACGTATTCGTTGTACCAATGCTGCCGATTTTTCTAGTAATTGTTCCATGTTGCATATTTATATGTGCAATATAGGTTATTTTTTGCATTTTAGGATGTGCTGTTATTAAAAAATCTAACTCAATATTATACATTACTTTTAGATAACCTATATATGTGCCATGGAATGTCTTATTCAAAGGTAACCAATAAACAAAGTGGTAGAGTAAAATTTAGTACAGTTTTAATTCTTTTAAAGACTAGGCTATTAAAATAAGGAGATAATTTCTTTTACTATTATAATTTTAGGCCGTAATTTTTGAATAATGCTTTAAATAATTACAAATTCGTGTTTTGCGAATCGCGAAACAATAAGTAACAATCCTTTAAACACGGTACTTTAGAACCTTCAAGGTGTAAAAATGGTGTTAATTTTTAGTTTCCTTTGATATTATTATAGTATCTATTTTACAAAAAACATTAGTTAATTTGATTATATTTGGTGTAAATTTACATCAAAAACGAATCTTATGGCAAGACAAAGTATTTCATTCACAAAGCTAAATGATGAATGGTTAAAATCTCAAGTGGATAATAATGAATATTCTAGTAAGAGTGAACTTGTAAACGATTTAATTAGACAAGCTAGAAAACAACAACGACAAATTGATTGGATAAGTGCTAAGCTGGAAAAAGCAGAAAATAGCGGATTTACAAACGATAGTAAAGAACAAATTTTAGCAAAATCAAAGTCTTTACTTAATGGCTAAATACAAATTAAGTAATGTAGCTAGTGATGATTTGATTAGAATTCATCATTATGGAGTTAAGAAATTTGGAATCACACAAGCTGACAAATATTTTGATTCATTTTTTGAGTATTTTGATATTATTGCTGAAAGTCCATTCTCATTTGAATCAGTTGATTTTATTAAAACAGGATATAGACGTTGTGTTTGTGGTTCTGATAGTATTTATTATAAAGTCAATAATAATGTTGTTGAAATTATGACTATAATTGGAAGACAAGATTTGGATAATATTTTTAATTAAATAAAGACCAATCATTAAGTAGTATACTAATTAATTACCGCCTTAGCAGTAATAGAGTGCTTTTTTTGTCTTTTCACCCTTAAAAAATTATAAATCTTCTTTAATTTACTGCTCTAACAGTAATAAAATACAATTTTATAAAAAAAATGTATCTTAAAATATTTAAATTACGTATTTTTACCGCCTAAACAGTATAAAATGAATGATTTTGATTTAGGTGCTTTGATAAAAGACCATCGAAAAAAAGCAGGACTTACCCAACTGGAACTAGCTAATTTAGCAGGAGTTGGTAAAACAACTGTTTTTGATATTGAAAAGAACAAAGAAACGGTACGATTAAATAATCTATTTGCAGTACTCCAAGTACTCAACATTAAAGTAGAATTCAAAAGTCCATTAACTAAATAATCATGAGACAAGCAATAATATTGGCTCACGGAAAAAGAGCTGGAATTTTAACAGAAGTTGCTGCTAACGACTATAATTTTGAGTATGACCAAAATTATGAAGGTGAAGCAGTATCATTAACTATGCCCACTAACCACAAAAAGTATAACTACAAATCCTTCCCTCCCTTTTTCGAAGGGTTATTGCCTGAAGGTGTCATGTTGGAAGGTTTATTACGCATTGCCAAAATTGACAAAAAAGATTATTTCTCTCAACTAATTGCTACAGGAAACGATTTAGTAGGATCTGTAACAGTTCAATTATTGGAAAATGAATAGATGCCCCATTACATACAAATTATGCGGTACGAATACCTATAGCAAAAAAGGAATACGTATGATTGCCCCTAAATTAACGCACTTAAACAATTTACCTTATACAGCAGTAGAATTACGTCAAGAAGCCGCCAATAGAGCTAAAAAACTATCCATTCAAGGAGTACAACCAAAGCTTACTGCATCTGTTTCTATAGTGGATCAAGAATTTAAAATTGTTGATCAATTTGGAACCTATATCATAAAGCCACAAAATGATTTATTCCCACAATTACCCGAGAATGAAGATGTAACCATGCGAATGGCAAAAGCATTTGGTTTAGAAGTTCCTTTTCACGGAATGCTTTATGGCAAAGATGGTAGTTTATCTTATTTTATTAAACGTTTTGACCGCTATGGTAAAGGAAAAAAATGGGCTACAGAAGATTTTGCACAATTAACTGGAAATACTAGAGATACAAAATACCGTTTTACAATGGAGAAACTCATTCCAGTACTTGACGAATATTGTTCATTCCCTGCTATCGAAAAAGCTGATTTTTTCAAAAGAATACTTTTTTGCTATGTTAGTGGAAATGAAGATATGCACTTGAAAAACTTTTCATTGATTACTAAAAATGGTAAAACAACGCTCTCGCCCATTTATGATTTCCTTAACTCTACCATAGCTATTAAAAATCCTGATGAAGAAATAGCGCTCACCCTGAAAGGAAAAAAAAGTAATTTAAAATCAGCTGATTTTATTGACTATTACGCCAAAGAAAGGCTACAACTCAACGAAAAAACAATAACTATAATTCTAGAACAAATGAAAAAAGTAATTCCTATATGGAAGGAATTACTTGAAATTTCTTTTCTTTCTGATGAAATGAAAATAAAATATTTAAAGCTATTGGAAACTAGAATAGTAATGTTTGAGTAATTAGAAATTACTGTAATGAATAAAATATTCTCAAATTAATTTTTAACCTGAGACTTTAAAACTTACATAGGTAATGTGATACTGCCATTTTAACAACCTTATATGTGTTTCTTATATGCTTCTACCGATTCTTTATCGTAGAGAAAAGCATTTCCTTTTTTTATAAATTTTAACTTTCCAGCATTTCTTATATGAGCTAAATCACAATCTTGAATTTTAAGAAATACTTTAGCTTCTTTACTTGTTAAATTTTGTTCATCGCTATACTTCATCTTTTTACCGTTTCTTATTTTTTATATTTTAGGGATTGATATCAAGTATCATATTCAAAAATGATGTCGGTTGAAGGAAGTAGTTTGGGTTTTCTTTAACAAAAAAGCCTATTCATCTTCAAAGTAATCATTCACATAGTCTAATGGAATTTTCTCTTGTTCAAGTCGCCAGTTGTTTGTTTTTAAAATCTCATAAAGTAGTTGTTCTTCGTCTGTTAGTTTTAGTTTAGCAGATAGGTTTGACGTTGTGCCTTTGTCATCTTCAAAAAACTTGTCAAAGGTTTTGTTGTCCATTAATATACTTTTTGTATGTGGAAAGTATGTTCTGAATTGTGATAGAATTTCAAAACCTTGCACGTCTATGTCACCCCAATAAAGTAATTCAAGATCGTCAAACCAACGCACATTTTTTAGATTGAAAACACTAAATCCACTACCAAAAATTGCTATGGTGTCATTCATTTTCGGAAGAGTCAAAGTGGTGTAAAGTGTTGTTTTGTTTTCTACGACCAATGCTTTTCTGATTGGTAATTCCAATTTTTCAAATTGGCTAACTGGAATTGCAATATCATCAATTCCAGAAAAAAATCTGTCCGATATTGTTTTGTCAAGAACTTTAAATCTAATTTGAGGTTCAGCATATTTCAAATAGAATCTTTTTTCAAATTCTTTTTCTTCGGTGTTTACGTGTTCGTAGATAAGGACATCTAGGAGTTCTCTGATAATGCCTTTATTTCTCTCAATAAATTTCGTGTGAACTTTTACTGGCAATTCTCTGATGTAGAAATTTGGTTTTGGATTTTGTTTGAAGTAATGACACACTTGTAAAATGTTTTGCCACGCGTTCAAGTTGTCAATGACCTTTTTAGGATTTCTAATTATCCAATCTTTCAGTTCAAGAAATTCAAATAAGATTTTCTCAATACTTGATTTGAAAAAAAACACTTCGTTCTCTTTTCCTAAGAATTTCAAAAAATCTTTTTCATTGTCAAAATAAATTGAAGTAGGCAAATCCTGAGTTCCTAAATATTTTGTCTTTACTTTTTGAAAGTCTAAGGAATAACCAAAACCTTTTTTTTCCTTTGATTGGCTGTGAATTAGTTGAATTTCTCTTTCAAATTCCGACAATGAAGATTTGGTGTATGACTTATTGCCACGAATTACCAATTTCTCAAAAGGTCTCTGTTCAACCAATGATTGAAGAAATGAAATGTACTTTCTTTCGGTTTTGTCCTTTATTTCTTTTGGTGTAATCATTTAGTCAGATAATTCGCTTTTTCTTCTTTGAATTGTTCAATTGGCATATCATATAGCCACGAATGTCTTTCTTCCTTGCGCTCAACAAAGTGAACAAATGAAATATCGTTTTCTACAATGTGAATATTGTCGCTTGGTGTAACGACTAGCAATTGCAAATGAAGTTGTTTACAAAGTGTAATCAAGTACCGTGCTTTGTCTTCATCTTGAGCCTTGAATGCTTCATCAATGGCAATGAAGCGAAAGGATTTAGATTCTAACCCTTGATTATATCTTGTTAAGCCAAACTGATAAGCAATAGCAGAACCCAAAATAGTATAAGTAAGTTGAGCCTTTTCACCACCTGAAAGTTGCCCCATTGCTTCATAAGTTTTAAACTTTTGATTTGTTTCCTTGTAAAATTCTTCGGCTTTGTAACTAAACCAAAAACGAACGTCCATTACTTTTTTTCGCCATTCTTCTTTGTCTAATCTTTCTATAAATGGTTGAATGTGATTATTGAAATGATGTTTCCTACCTTCAATATTTTTTTCCATTTGGTAAACATTGGGAACGGCATCTTCTAAAAGTTTTCTAAACTCTTTCACTTCATCATTAATCTTGTTGGGTGCAACAAGTTGAATGTAGGTTTGTGGTTTATTTTTGAAGTCAATCTCTTTTAAAGATTCATTCAAATGTTTAATGTTTTCTTTGATTGAATCTGACCAATTTTCAAAGAACATTCTGAAATCACCAACCTTGTTGGTAATTGTTTCTTGCAAATAGTCGTTGAATTTCTTTTCAAATTTTGGAAGATTATCATTCTCCAATCTGGCTAAGAAATTTTGATATTCACTAATTAACTCTAAATGTGTTGAATCGGGTAGAGAATTAACATCAGAACGCCAATCTTTGAATTTGCTTGATATTGCTTCTGAAGGCTGTTTAAAATTATTTATCTTGATGATTACTTCTCTTTCTTTCCTTTCCTTTTGTTCTTGAAGTTCTCGTGTTTGTCTTGAGTTTTCTTTTTGGAATTTCTCACGACTTGTTTCAAAGGTTGCGTATTCTATATTCAGCAAATCAGGATGTTGTTTTTCAAACATTGAAACATCAACAATTCCCAATGGCTCATAAATGGATTTGTTACTTCTTATTGATTGTTCAATAGTACCAACTTCATTTTTCTTGGTAAATATTTCTTGTTCTTTGTCGAAAATTTGAACTTTTGAAAGTTGATTTAATGCGTCTTGAACCTTCTTTAAATCTTCTTGAAGTTGCTTTACACGATTGTTGGTTTTTTCTAATTTATCTTTCTGTTCTGTTTTATCTTGTATATCATTAGCATATGATTGCCAGTTTATATCATCATATTTTTCAAACTTTGAAAATAGATTATGGCATTCATCCTTGAATAAACCTAAGTTTTTTATCTCGGTATTTTTGTTTGCAATCGCTTTCTTATTTTCCGTTTGCTGATTTTGAAGATTAATTAATTCTTTCTTTAAGGAGGAGAGTTTTTCCTTGTTATCCCATCCTAAGACAAAATTTTCTTTACGAGTAATATGTGGCCTGTCGTCTTTTTCGTGTTTGCCCCTTTTGAATTTTATCAATCCATTTTGAGTAATTGCCATTTCGTGGAATTGCTCAAACCCCGAAAGATTATCTACGCAAGTAAAATCAAATTGAGATTCCAAATAGTTCTCAATCCAATCGTAATATTGTGTTTTGGGCTTAATTTCAATTTTGTTGATTAATGATTTTTCATTAAGTGTCTTGTTCTTGAAATTCTTAAGATAGTCTTGGTCTTCATACTTGTCGTAACGAATTCTGCCTTTCAAATTATTGCTATTCACATATTGATTCACTGATGAATAATACTTTGGTGGAACAATCAAACGTAAAGCAAAATTATGCAACACTTTTTCAATAGATGATTCCCATTTCATTTCATCATCTTTTACCTTGATGAGTTCGCCAATGAACGGAATTTCTTCTCTGCTTGCTCCAATATGTGCAATGATTTCATCTCGTATTTCGGCTTCACGCCCAGCAATGTTGTTTTTATTTTCTTGGAGTGTTTTTATAGTCTTTACTAAATCTTCGGTGTCTTGTTTTAGTTTATCTTCTTCATTTTTTAAGGCTCGTAGATTTTCATTTTCATCATCAATATTATGTTGAGTACTTTGTTTTAATTGCTTCGCACTTTCTCTGTTTGTGATAAATATATCTTCACTTGGGTTGGTGCTAAATTTTAGGTTTTGGGCAATTTTATTATATTCATCAAGTTTTTTGCTTCTGTTGTCTTTTAAGGTTTGAAGATTTTTAATTTCTTTCTCTAAATCTTTGATTTTACTTCCGACTTCATCTTTTTCAATAGAAATCGAGATAGTTCGTTCTTCTTGTTTTAGTTCTTCCTCTTTATTTCGTAAATCGGTCAACTCATCATTCAATCGCTGAAATTCTTCTTTACATTTTTCTAATTCGTTTTCACCCAACTCAACACCTTTTTTTGCAAACCAATAAACTGCGGTTTCTTTTGACCTTTCTAATTGAAATAAATCTGCTTTGATGTTGGTTAGTGCTATTGCAATTTCATTGATTGGATTCAATTGTTCAATTTGTTCTTTAGCCTTTTCAATGTTGGTTTTAGCATCCATTAAAGTCAAGAAACTTTCTTTCAGTTGAATGAATTCTGCTTCCGCATCCTGCTCATCCAACATATTGGTTCTTATGAAATCATCTAAGTCTTCCAGTACTTTTACCCCAACAACTTGATTGAACAAAGTCAACGCCTTTGTTGAACGCATTCCAAATAAGTCCGCCAATCTTTCTGCATAAGCATTAGGACCATCTATGAACTCAATTTTCTTTTTTGTAACATTCGAGTTATACTTTTTATCTAAAACCTTTTTCCAATTTCCTTTTGAATCGAATTGACCAAAATCAGATTCTACTTCAAGAGGAACGTGAGCAATTCCGAATTGCCGTCTTAATTCATTATTAGAAAACCAACGTACTTGAAAAAGTGTAATTTGTTTTTGGTCGGCATTGGAGAACGAAGCAAGAATTACTGAATATGTATTTGTATCACGCAATTTTTGTGTTGATGTAGAAGTTTTTCCTTCTTCTTGAATGTTTCCGTAATGTCCCAACACATATGTTTCTTCGGTGCGGTCGCCTTTTTTTTCAACGCCCGAAGATTGATTGTAAAAACGGTCTTTCTTTGCAGGAACAATTAGAGTAAGCAACGCGTCAATGTATGTACTTTTTCCTGATGCGTTTGCACCTGTCAAAAGTGAATTATTTCCTTTCGGATTTATTCTAAAAACCTTTTCGTTAAATGTTCCCCAGTTGTAAACTTCCATATATTGAAGTCTGAACCCCGCTTTGTCGGAACTTGTACTAAACAGACTCAACATAATCTTTTAACTTATTTTCAAAATCTTGTAAAATATCAAGAGTTATTTTTTCTTTTATAATTCTATGAATTTGGTATTTTGTTTCATTTTCTTTCTTGCTGATTTCCTTTAAGTAGCCCAAATCAACAGCCGCATTGATATACCTATCGAGTTCTTTTATAAACTTAACTCTATCATATTTCTCAGGGAGAAATAATTCTAACTCGTCCTTTATTTCTGTATTTGTGATAAATTTTTCGGTTGCTAATTGTGTTGGATTACTGTCAAAATCTTCTAGGCTTTGCCTTAGAACAACAAGCACAATTGACGTTTCAAAACCGATTTGTCGCCTTTGAACTAATCCGAGAGTGCTACCTTCATTATCTTCAAGTTGCTTTACGAAAGCAAATCCTTCATCTTTTTTAACGATTAGCTCTAAACCAATTTTGCCAAGGTAATCCTGAATTTCGTTTTGATAATTTATTACATCTTCCCAGACATTTGAGTTTCGTTCAACGGTTGATTTCAACAACCTTACAATGGCTTTGCTATAAGGTGTAATATGTTTTTCTAAACTGCTCATTTGGTCAAAATAATTTCAGGAATTTTAATTTGTTTGCGGTTGTCCGCATCAAAAATGATACTTTGAGTTTTATTAGGATTGATAACGTGTTTGAATTCTTTCACAATGCCTATATAACCGAACAACTCAGGCAATCCTTTTTCAAGACCACCATAATTTTCTACAACATCTAAAAGTGTGGTCTGCGACTTTTCTCTAAGTATATCTTTTATCCTTTTTCTCAACAATTCTTTATCAATGTTAGATTGTGAAAACAACCTGCCCAATTGATTAGATGATGTAATGTCTTCGTTGGCAATTTTAGGTCTGTTAGTGTATGTAACTTCTTGGGATTGCTCTTTGGTGAGTTTGCGTTCAAATGGAATATTTATTTCCGTTGATGTTTCTAAATCAAATGAAATATCAGGTTTGTTCTTTGATTTACTGATTTCCACAAGTTGTTTCTTGATGTCTTGAATTATTTTTTTCGTGGCTTCTGATTTAGAACTTTCATTCTCACGAATTATACGGCTTAGTTTTTCAGCCATTTTATCATTGGCTTTATAAACCTTTTGTCCTGAACTATGGAGATGCCTTTTCATTCCTATTAGGAATGTGTCACTTATGGGAATTGATTTTTCTTCTAAAGTCGTATATAAATCTTTGGTCAAACTTTCCCATTTGTGTTGTAAATCTGGATTTAGTATGAATGACCAAAAAGCGTAAAAGCTTTTTCCTTGTTGGCTTTCTTTCAATGATTCAAGTGCATCAAAAGTGAATTCAAGTATGTCACTTTTGGATAGACTTCCGTCAGCGTGTTTTTGATAAATTCCTTTAGTAATTTCTTTAAAGTTGTCTTCAACTTCTTTAAAATCAGATAATAATTCTTTAGCGGATTGATTGAGTTGATTGAAACGGGGTACAATTTCAAATTCTTCAAATATCTTAACGTCTTCTCCAATTTTTATTCGTTGAATTTGTTGTTCAATTTCTAATTTTTTCTCTTCCAATAACTCAATACGCTTTTCGGCATCTTCATTAGTAAACTCAACCAACTCTTTCAATTGATTCAGTATGTTGTTGAATTTTGATTCAGTACCAACAAACTCTTCCTTTTTCAAACTTGCCAACCAATCTATGGTTTTGCTAGAATGTGAAGAAAGTTCATAAAAAACTTCACCTTGTTCATCAGGATAATTTGTCAAAAAGCCATTGTTAGTCCAATTTTGAATATATTTTTTGGCTTTTTCTTCATAGGTGTCGAAAAAATTGATTTCACTTTCTTCATCAATTTCAATTCTCTGTCCTTCTAAAAAGTCCGCTAATTGAGAGTGAATATTTTCGGATAAAATGTAGCCTTGTTTGTTTAAGAAGGTTCTTACTAGAAATTCAATAATCATTTCTCTGTTTCTTAAACGCAACAAACTAACACTTGGTGAAGTGTCGAGAGTATTTAGTATTTGAGAAATGTCTGCCATTGTTAGTATTTCTGTTTATGCGGAATCACACCCCTCACACCACCTCTCGGTACTTCAACATCTCCATCATATCTTGGAATCAAGTGAATATGAACGTGATTAATAGTTTGACCTGCTTTTTCTCCAATATTAATCCCAATATTAAACCCATCTGGATTGAATTTTTCAGAAACAATTTCCTTCACTTTGTTCAACATAAAAACGCAAGCGGATTGTTCTTTGAAAGTTAAGTCGAAATAATCTTCAATATGCCTTTTTGGAATGATTAAAGCGTGTCCATCATTGACAGGAAATTTATCGTAAATGGCATAAGCAGTTGCGGACTCAACGATAAGTTCTCGTTCTGAATCAGGATTGCAAAATGGACAATCCGTGTTTTCAGTTTTTTTTATTTGGTTGTAGTGTTGATATTCGTAAATCTCGCAATTTTGATTTCTGAAAAATGATTTTGAATTTAAAACCACATTGCATTGATAAGTTTTCTTTTGATGAATTTTATGAGTTCTAAATCCCTCATATTGCAAATCTCTTCTTACTGCTATATAAACTTTTCCATTTGGTTTGACGAGTTGTGACAATTCCATTAAAACAGTTGCTTGCTCTTCGGGCATCAGCACATTCAAAACGTAAAAGCAAATTATGGTATCATATTTTTTGTTTGGATATTCTGGAAAATGAAATTTGTCGTAGCCGTCAATATTAATACCTTTTGCTTTTAGCAATTTAACATCGCTTCCATAGCCACAACCAAAATCCAAAACATCACCAACTATTAAATTTTTATTAAGCAATATTTTAGCAGGAAAAGAGAGTGTATCTCTTTCCTTTGCAGTTAAGTGGCTATTTGGATTCAACTGTTACATTATTTCATAAATTCAAAACCGTTATTGGAAGCAATTGATATTAAAGGCTGAATGATTTCTTTAAACTTATCTTGATTAATACTGTTTTCCTCAATATGTAAAACCGTTAAATAATCTTCAAGTAATTTATTCTTAGGCGTTCTTCTTCTTACAATTTCATAAGCATTTTTTTGTAATTGATAGAACGGTTCAAAGTACTTCTCAAAAATGGGTAGTCTATTGCTTTTTGAACTATTAAAAGATTTATCTGCTGGAATCAGATTCCAAATTAAATCGTGAGAAACAAATGAATAGGGGATAAAATGTTCAACTGCATAATTTCCCTTTATTAATTTTTCTCCAGTATAAATACAATCTACCGAACCCAATTCATCCAAAACAACATCCCAAAATTGAGTTCTTTGTTTATTTAATCCGTTTCTTGTCGCTGGTTTTATTAGTTTATTTGGAATATCGGGCACATTCGGATTCTTAGATTGTAAAAACAAAGCCAAATTCCAAAAGCAGAAATCCTTTAATACTCTTGCATTAGAAATCAAATAATTAATCCAAAAAGGATTTATCTCAATATAATCTTGATGCAAAGCATACAAACTTTTTGATTCAAATCTTTGAGATTCAGAATAAATTCTTTTTTCTCGCATTGAGTCTGTTTCATTTTCAATTTTTGGAAACCAAGGACTTAAAAACCAATGTGGGACATTTTTATTGAAATGCCATAATAGTTTTTCTGTGTCTGAATTTTTTGTTGTAAAAAGTTTTTGAAAAACTGTTTCTCTTTTCTCGTCAATTGTAATGGATTCAAAACTATTTATTGAACGAATAGCGTTTTGTATTAAATCTTGTTTGCCGAACGATACATTAAAATAGTTGACAGTAAACCAAGAATTAGAAATCATCCTTGAAAACAATTCCCTTTTAGTAACTTTTAAAGTTCCATTTTCAGCAGCTTGTAGAATTGAAAGAAGCCAATAAAATTTATAAGTAGCACTAGTTTTATTGAAACAAGCAGCTAATAAATTTACAGGTAATTCTTTTGATTCGGGCAATATCATTTTAAATCTTATTTATATCGTTATGCGACTATTTGCGTTAGGGATTGTAGTGGAAATCCTTTTGTCCTGAAGGGCAAAAGATTGGAACGGAAAGCCCGACCCGATAGAGGGACGCCCAAAGCATTTAAACTAATAGAGTTTCCATAAGTTCGATTATCAAGTATTGCATATAATACAACTAATTCGGGAAGATTGTCTCTCTCCGTGTTTTCAATGTAGTATTGCTTGTCTCTTGCTTTTAAAAATTCTATCTCAGACAGTATTCCCGAGAAACTATCTTCAACATTTTTACTGTCGCTGTCGCTTTTATACAGGTTTGTAAAAACAGTAAAATCCTTACCTACCGTATTTTCATTAAAATTCAAATCAGGGTTATTTTCACCAATTCTCTTTACATAATTCACAAAAGTTATCTGATGAAAAAACAAGTTTTCTTTTCTGAATTCATTAAAAATGATGCTGTAAATTGAAGCATGTCCATTATTCACAAGCTGATAATGCAAAAGCCACAAACTTGCTTCGTCTTCTAAATATGGGTCATAACCTATTTCATCATCAAGTAGTCGTTTTCCAAATTCAGTTGGGACATCTTTATTATCAGTAATATTGAATGCCTTTAGCCAAAATCGTATGGATGAAACCATGTTTTTTCCCACTCCAAGCCGAACGACAGCATCTTCGTCATTAAAACTTTTACCTTCCTTCACGTAGTCATATCCCTTCTTTAGCCAAAGCTGTCGGCATTGAAAAGAATCGTGTCCTGAGAATGTATATTTTGTGATTTCTGAACTTTCTATCATTAATATTTATTGTGAAAACCTATTATTTTATAAAACACAAAGTAACCAATTTTTTACTGTTTTTTGAACTAAAAAAATACTTAATATCAACATCTCATATATAGATAACAGCAATAGAATATTTGTTTTTCCATTAACCTATTTAAATACAATATAAGAAATAGATACTAAGCTAAATGCTAAACTAACTATAAACACCACAATCGCCCAAGTAGGATATATTTTGGTTTCATTTATTTTATTATTAAAACGACTTTCAAAACGTTCCAATGTATCTTTATGAATTGCCATTTGTTGCTGATGCTCTTCCACAATGGATTTGTATTCTGATAAATCCATTGTGATTTTGGCAACACTGATTTGTTCATTGATTTTATCCAGTTTTTCAATGCCTTTATTAAAATCATTGATCTCATTTACTAGTAATGCGGTTAATTCTTCGAGTTTTGTCATGATTGCTTTTTTTAATTTAATATCCGATTCCTTTTTGGATTGCTTTTTTAATAATGAACTTAGCAATTTTTAAAGCTAAACTTGGTGTCAGGTCAACCACCTTACCAGCTAGTTTGATGCTTAAATTGTTTTCTTTTAAAATACTTTTACCTTGAATACCTGATATCTGTTTTCCAATATTGCCAACGGACATATTACGGTGGATTTCACTGCCCTTTAGGTTATGCCCATTGAACTCAAACCGAAAGCCCTGTAACTTATTTTGATTGTTAATGGTTGGGATTACTTTTACGCCATTAACTTGCATAGCTTTTACATAATCATCAAAGGATTTTGGCTTGAACTGTTTCATGGTCAGGTCATGCCGGCGTTTGATTTCTGATCGGATTTCCCTTAAGTTAAATTCCTTTTCAAACTGCACTTGTTTTACGGTGGTTAAGCCCATTTGTTCCGCCACTTTTTCAGCAGCCAACTGACTGCGTTTCCCTATAAAACTATCGTTAAAAGCAACGCCTCTAAAATCTATACGGTTCACATATAAATGGATGTGCTTATGTTCCTTGTCCCGATGCACAAACGCAATGGCTTGTCGCTCGTTTAATTTCATTTCATGGATAAAACGTTTTGTGATTTCGTTTAGATCCTTTGGTTCCAATCTTTTGCCATCTTCTATCGTTGGACTGATTATAAAAGATAGCGTGTTCTTTGTACAGTTGTAATTCTGGTCCTGGAGCATTTTGAACTCTTTGGTTATTTCTGCTGGAGTGTTGCCATGCAAAAATTCCTTTAATACAATTTCGGCATCCTTTTCCTGATCCCATCCGTAGGACATGGAAGCTTTGGTATGTGATATGCTTTTTCCTTTGCCAATCATTCCTGAAATTTTTTAAGATGTAATTTAATTTCGCTTGCCAATTCATATACCATTTCCTTAAGCTTTGGATTCCGCTTTTTATACATGTTTCCAATCCACTTAAAATTGTTGTGGTATTTAATGAGCATTTTGTAAAGTTGGATATGTTCGTCTGTAAACCGTTCTGTGATTTCCATTTCAAATAAGCTTCGCCTTATGTATTCACTTAAGCTCAATCCGCAACTGGTTGCCTTCACTTTCAGAAGCTTCTTTTCGTAGATGGAACATCGAAACTTAACGAGGTCACCCTTCCCCTTAAATACTTTTTTTTCTTTGCGACCAAGGGGAGCAAACGAGAATGTGTCCACAGACACACATCTCGCGTTCCTCCCCAAGACCATTTCAGTTTCCGGTTTATTAGTTTCAAAAGCCAATTCAATGGTATCCGAATTTAATATTTCATCGGTCGGAAGGATTAGGATCTGTTCCTTTGGTTTATGTTCTAGTTGATTTTTAATCTCAACTAATTTTCCCTTTTTCATTACAAATAAATTCGTTTAGATCTTTGTGGTTTTTATAGATTGCACTTTTATCAATTGTATTATTATACTTTTCCAACAGGTACTTGGTAGCATGCATTCCTGCCGTATCATTATCTAAATAGAGATAGACGTTCTCATAATTTTTTATGAAAGGTTCCATGTCTTTTATAAATGCAATGGAGTTCAAAACAATGCTGTCTGAGGTGTTCATTAAAACGTCATCCAAAGTAGCCAATGACAACAGATCGAACATGCCTTCCAAAATGATCAATTGTTTGTTGTCGTTTTGGATGTATGTATAAGATTTTGGGCTGCTACTGTTTTTATAAAACTTGTTTCGCAATTCCCAACCATTTTTATTGTTTCGTAATCCGATGGCAAAAAAATAAGCGTCTTTATACCTGTACCAAACTTCTTTACAATAGGTCTTGGCAATGGCTATTGAAATTCCTCTGGAACTTAGATATTGAATTAAGGCAGGATGTACTAACTCTTCAATTTTTGTTATGTCAATCTGGTTTTTATTATCATTAAAAATCGGTTGCTGCTGAAATGAAAAACCTTTTATTCCATCACCCAAAAATTCCAAAGCTTCCTTTATGGAACATTTTAAAATCCTGCATACCAAATCGATCACATTGCCTCCAACACCTTCGCCATGATCGTACCATCGGTTTTTGGTTTTAGAAACTTTAAAAGAGGCTTGGGTTTCTGACCTGAAAGGGCTCAGAAACCAAGCTTCTTTTTCCGCTGTCATTTTGGGAAAGTGTCCTAATTTTTCCAGTGTTTTTATCACTGAAAAATTACGGGCTGTTTCACAATTTATTTTTCTTTTCATTAGCCTGTGTGTTTTTTGTGAATTTTTGATGATTTGATGACAATGTCCTCTAAAGCCCATATATAACTGGGTTTAACCCGTCATCGTTTTGTCATCATATCATCATTTATATTTTTTATGACCTATTTTCTGTCATCATTATTTTTTTTGATGATAAAATGATGACAGTTTGATGACAGCCTTAGCCTTTATAAACATTGGGGTTCTACGATTCTGTCATCGTATCATCAAAATTTTTGGTCAAAAAATCCTTTTCTACGGTAAAATATCTGCCTTTTGCATCCACCAAGGTCATATCGCCATCGGTCCAAATCACAAATTTTTGATATTTGTTCGAGTTCTCTTGATTGTTTAATTTCCAATCTGTTTTCAGTAATTTACGCAGTTGTGTCAAATCCGTTTTTACCCGGGTTTTGTTGAGTGCCAATAAGGCATCCATTGGACAGAGATCTACAGTCTCTATATCGAATTTTTCAAGCACACTCATAAGAATACTCGCCAGTTCTTTTTCAACCCTGTTGCGATTGTTCTGTACTAGTTTTACCAATGCTTGGGTTTTAATTTGGTGTGCCGTAAACCACATCCGGGTTAAATGCCTAGAGCTTAGTTTTCTGTTTGATAAAAAATGCATAAAAGCTGGAATTTCCTTGATTAGGTTTTCAAGGAAGTTGGTTTGCTCTTTATCAACGGTTGGGATTTTAATTACCCAAAATCTGGTTTCATTAGCATCAATCTTTATAAAATTGTCTTCATTGTTACTACACAGAATAAACTTTCCAAAGAATTCCACTTCACGTTTATCCTTGCCTTTGGCTTCCAACTTATTTATGTTGGTAGTACTCAGGTATTTTATGCGTTCGGTGAGTTCTTCTTTATTGAACAAAACTTCGTCAATACATATTAAAAGTTTGTTCGCCCAATCGGCATTGAACTGACTGCTAAAGCTGTCATTGGTCAAGTAGGTCAAATTGTTATCAAAGATTTCCTTGAGCCATTTTAAAAAGGTGCTCTTGCCTGTGGAGCGTTCTTTGGAAATCAAACATAATATTGGCAGTATCTGGATAGGTCTAGTATATAGCAGCTGTAAATAATCCAGACCCAACTCAAAGTAGTCTCCGAAAATATGTTTTATGAATTTTAACGAAAGGGAAACATTGCCTTCTTTTGGCAGTTTCCCTAATGGAGAGTACACATTGTAAAATCCGAGGAATTCCTTCTGAAAGTTCAGGTGACTTGGCATACAGGTAAAACCATCGTATTTAGGGATTTTACTTAAATGGTCCTTGCCATGATCCTGTTTTATGGTCTCCATATTCCAATGGACTAAAATTTCGTTAAAGTGTCCTGCTATCGTAGGTGCTTTAACGTTTTTATAATAGGAAGTGCCCACGCGGATGTATGTTGTGTCTATCATAATCCTGATTTTTTATTCTGCAACAGTTGCTCATTGAACTGTCTTTCTAAAAATTCATCAGATACGTTAGGTGTTCCCAAAAGCCAAGCATCGATATCTTCTTTGTTGAAGAACAATTGACGGATATGCTTATTGTTTCCTGTAGGTATCAGCTTTAATTGGGAAAGTTTGTAAATCTTGCTCTTGGATAGCCCAGTGTATTTTACAAGGTCATCAATGTTAAATACTTTTTTAGTGTGGGAAAGCAGTCCTTTGATATCCTGCAATAAGTCCACCACATTTTCTTGCTCATTCATAATCTTTATTTTTAAGAATTAATAATGAGTAAAGGCCCTTTACTTTGATTGTACAGGACAAACATATGACGTTAAATACAGTAAAAACAATAGAGAAATAACGATTGCTTTAGAATTGCTCTAAGTTTTCTATATAAATTGAAGAAGTGTGCATATTAGGCGATACCTAATCCTTTAGAAATGTCCTTTCGCACATCATCATACTTACCCTCTTGGGTGCTAGAACACCATTTCGAATAACTTGAAGGAAGCGTGCTTGGATTGATTTCAGCGTCTTGAAACGTAAACCTTTCGGAAATGAGCATGTTTAATGACTCTTTGGGTTTCGTATCCATCCTAAAAATTCCGCCACGAATTATCAAATCCAAAAAAGTAAATAAAAAGCGAATGTTTCCTGATTGTTTGTTTTTTGGGGTTTCCCTGATTACAATTTTTTGCATTGTAGGAAAACCATTGATTAACCTTAGAAGGTTCTCAATATCATTATCGTCAAAACCGAAAAAAGCAGTATCAATTCTAGATGAAAATAACTGCAAAAAAGTAAAGCCCTGAACATTGTTTTTAAATAGCTCCTCGGATTTGAACCATGTAATCACTAGTAATAAGGTCAAACTAAACAACAAGATAACAAAAAGATAACTTGCTATAATTTGAATGAGAGAATAGGTAGAAGTTGAAATTAAAAAATAAAGGGTCAATGGTAATATGCCAAAGATAATTACTACGACAGCAGAAAGTCTATTTGTTGTTAACGAAGAATGCCTAAGCCAAAGAAGTTTCAAATCCTTTCTGCTTTTATATAGCCAACTTGCCAATATGTCGCCTAATCGTTCCACTTCATAAAGATAAGAATAAATGAAAGCAAAAGAAAAACGAATTGTTGTACAGATGTTGTACTGATGTAAAAAAAGAAAACCTTTCAATCTCTTGAAAGGCTTGTCTTTGCTAGCGTGGTCCCACCTGGGCTCGAACCAGGGACCACCTGATTATGAGTCAGGTGCTCTAACCAACTGAGCTATAGGACCCAATTTGGCTGCGAATTTAATACTAATTTTATAACTCTACAAGAAAATTATTCTTTTAAAACAATTTCTTGACAGAGCTCTATTAGCACCCCATTGATGCTCTTGGGGTGCAGAAAAACAACCAGCTTATTATCGGCTCCTTTTTTTGGGGTTTCGTTTAAAATTACGAACCCTTCTTTGGTCAATCTTTTTACTTCGTCCTCAATATCATCCACATCAAACGCGATGTGGTGAATGCCTTCTCCCTTTTTATCAATAAACTTTGCAATAGGGCTGTCTTTATCGGTAGCTTCCAAAAGTTCAATTTTATTGTTTCCAACTTTAAAAAACCAGGTTTTCACACCTTCACTTTCCACAATTTCAGTTTTATAGCTCGCTTCGCCAAATAATTTGGAAAACAATTGGTTAGAATCTTCTAAGTTTTTAACCGCAATTCCTATATGTTCAATTTTTTTCATTTAATATTTTTTCATTCCCTCGAAGGTGGGAGTTACATATTAGTTTATTGGTTTCATTCGTTAGCAAAAACTATGCACTTTCAGTTGCTACCCACTTTTGTATCTTTGATTGGTCTCACATGTAATTAATACTATGTGCTGCTTTAGCTTCTAAAAATTATTAACCGCAAATTCGCAAATTAATTATCACAGTATTATGTGTTTTACGCGAATTTCACGAAGCAGACTTTCAGTCTGCAAACCAAACTATGGACTTCTGGTTTAGTTTGTCATTCCCTCAAAGCAGGGAATCTTTTTTATTTCCGCATTCTTTCCGCGAAAGCGAAACCTTTATTTTTAAAGCATTTGCGAAAACGTACTTAATATACAAATTTTGCAAATCAAAAGTAAGATAATCTTTAAATATCCTGTATTTTTGCCCCATAAACCATTATGGTATTAAAAATGAGTAACGTAGAGGAGAGTCAAAGACAAAAAAAAATAGGGTCGGTTTTACAGCGCGACTTGGTTGATGTGTTGCAAGGCGCTGCTACCCGAGGTGGCATGCACGGTATTTTAATATCGGTTTCCAAAGTTAAGGTAACGGTAGATCTTTCGGTTGCCAAAGTCTATCTAAGTATTTTTCCTAACGATAAAGCCAAAGAATTGTTGGTGGGAATAAAATCCAATTCACCTTTGATTAGACACGAACTGGCGCAACGCACCAAAAACCAACTTCGCAGAATGCCTAATTTAGAGTTTTTTATAGACGATTCTTTAGAATATATCGATCAAATTGATAAATCTTTAAAAGGGCAGGAAAACCCAATTAAAGACCCCAGCATGTTGGACAAAAGAAGAAAATCGTAATTGCCAATTGAATTTTTAACCTCTTAGCTCTTATTGTTTTTTAATGGTCTGCTTGAACGTTCATTTTAATCGTTATTTTTTCATAACATCATAGATTATGAATGTTTCATTATATATAGCAAAACGTTATTTACGCTCTAAAAGCAGTAACAATGCTATCAATTTTATTACCATCATTGCCATTGTTGGCGTTATTTTAGGTGCAGCATCGTTGTTTATTGTGCTATCGGGTTTTGCGGGCTTAAAAGATTTTACACTTCAGTTTTCCAGTGTGGTTGACCCCGATTTAAAAGCGGAAACCACTCAGGGAAAGTCTTTTATTTTAACCGAAGACGAGGCTTCTAAACTTAATACGCTGGACGACATTGCAGTGTATTCTAAAATTGTTGAAGAACGTATCATTATAGCTTCGGGGGACAAAAACGTT